>JBDHGR010000018.1:0-18977 GCA_039589815.1 Gemmatimonadota bacterium
GCCCGATCAGGCGCTCCGGGTCCGGTTTATTTGTAGCCTCGATCCGGGCTGAGGGGCACTGCTCGTTCCGGTTAGGTTGTAGCCTCGATCCGGGCTGAGGGGAACCGCTCATTCCGGTTAGGTTGTGGCCTCGACCCGGGCTGAGGGAAACTGCTCGTTCCGGTTAGGTTGTGGCTTCGTTCCGGGTTGGAGGCCGGGTTGCAGGCCGAGGCCGGGTTGCGGGCCGAGGCCGGATTTGACCCGGCAAGCTCAGATCAATGCCGGGTCCCCCATGACTTCGACGAGGCTCGGGCCGCGGTGGTCCAGGGCCCGCTGCAACGCACCTTCCAACTCCTCCGCCTCGGAGACGCGGATGCCCAGAGCCCCGCACAGCTCGGCATACTTGGAAAAATCAGGGTTCCTCAGATGCGTCTCCCAGATATCCCAACTTCCGGACCGCTGCTCCTTCGAGATCTTCCCGAGTTCGTTGTTGTTGAGAAGCAGGTGGGTGATGTCCATGCCGTATTTCACCGCTGTGGTGAGCTCGGCCATATACTGACCGAACCCCCCATCTCCAGTGACACAGACCACCTTCCGGCCGAAGAAGGGTGACTCCTCCTCCTGTGTCGCCGCCCAAGCTCCCAGGGCGGCCGGGTAGCCGAACCCGATGGATCCCAGATATCCGGACATGAGAACCGACTGGTTCTTACACTCGAAATACCGGCCGAAGGAGTAGGTGTTGTTACCTACATCCACCGTGATTATGGCGTCCTCCGGAACGAGTCGGCTCATGGCCGCAAAAAGGGCGGCTGAACCGACACCCCGTCCGCGATTGTCCACCTCCCGCCGAGCCTTCTCCTCCCGCCAGATCCGCCAACGCTCGGCCACCTCGTCCCTCTGATCCACTGATCCGGTTCCCGGCCTCACACCCTCTGCCAGGAGGGCGGCGGTGACCCCGATCTCCCCCCACACCGGCACGTCGACCGCGTGGAACTTCCCCAGGATCATCGGATCGAGGTCCACCTGGATGGTCTTCTTTTTGGGCGAAATGCCCGTGTGGTTGCTGAAGCTGGCCCCGAACACGAGGAGGGCATCGGCTTCGTTCATGAACCAGGAGGCAATGGGGGTCCCGCTCCGACCCAACACGCCACACGCCAGGGGATGATCATCGGCGATGAGGCCTTTCCCCTTGAAGGTGGTGACAATTGGCGCGTTGAGGAGACCGGCCAGATCCGTGACAGCATCCATCTCGAACCGGGCCCCATGACCTACGATCACTACCGGTCGCTTCGCTTCCTTCAAAAGGCCGAGGGCCTCCCCAAGCTCTCGGCTGGAGGTGAGATGGTCCGGGGTGTAACCCGACCGTCGGGGGCCCCGGGTGAGGCGTTCTCGGCGGCCGGGAGGTTCTGGACTTCATCGGGGAAGATGAGATGGGAAACCCCCCTGTTCAGAACAGCGCTTTTGCATGCAAGGTTCACCAACTCGGCGTGCCGGCTGGTGTGAAGGACCGGCTGACTCCATTGGGCGACCTTCCCAAATGCGGCTTGGAGGTCTACCTCCTGAAAGGCTCCTGGCCCCAGGACCTGGGTATCCACCTGGCCGGTGAGGGCAATAACCGGCGATCGATCCACGTTTGCGTCCCAGAGACCCGTGAGCAGGTTCGTGGCCCCGGGGCCGGCGATGGATAGGCATGCGGCTGGCCTCCCGGTGAGCTTCCCGTAGGCGGAGGCTGCGAACGACGCCGCTCCCTCATGCCGGATGCCATAATAACGAAGGCGGCCATCCTCTCCCTGAGCCCGGATCGCATCGGCAAGCCCCAGGTTGGAGTGCCCCACCATGCCCCAGACGTGCCGGATTCCCCAGTTGACCATGGTCTGGACCATGAGATCCGAAACCGTCCGGGTCCCCTCCTCTTCGGCGGGGAATCCCACATAGACGCCGTCTCCCCTCACCTCAACTGGAAAGGAAGGCACACCGTCGTCGAAGCTCCCTGGGGATTGACCGGTTATGGGATGATAATCCCACCCGTGCCACGGGCACCGCAGCCAGCCCTCCTCGATGGACCCCTCTCCCAAGGGTCCGCCTTGGTGCGGGCACCGGTTGTCCAAAGCCCCGTACTCGCCTTGAAACCGAGTCATGCAGAGAGTGGTATGGCTACACGTGACTGCCGCCACTCGACCCTCTCCGAGATCGTCAGACTCCAACACCTTTTCCCATTGAATCGGCCCGGAGTCCGAAGGGTTCCTGCCACCAGGGGAGTCACCATCGCCATGACTCATGTTTCCTCGCAGAGTGTCTGATGTGAAGAGCCGGAAGAGTGGCTCCGTAAGAAATGCAGGGTTGCACCAGAAAAGCAAACCGGCACCAACTTGTGGCCAAAAACTAATCCTCTCTCGAGAGTGCAAACCATGAAGACCAGGTCGAAGTTCCCGATTCTTCTCGTTCTATTCTCGGCGATCCCCTTCCTCCAGGCTTGCGGGGGCGCCGGGGCATGGGAAGGGACCATTACCGACAGCGCGGGTGTGGCCGTCGTCCACAATACCGCCACCCCCATTTGGCGGGCCGGAGATGAGTGGACGGCGACGGAGGACCTCCGCATCGGAACCGTAGCCGGAGAACCCGAATACCAGTTTGGCCTTCTGGCTTTTGTCGAGGTGACCGAAGATGGAACCATGTACGCCATGGACATTCAGGCCCAGGAAGCCCGGGCCTATGACGCTGAAGGGAACTACCTCAGAACCATCGGCGGCCCGGGCGGCGGTCCGGGTGAACTCGCGCCGGGAGCCATTTTCGTGTTCGACGACGGGCAAGGCGGTCTCATCGTCCCTGATTTGGGAAACCAACGGGTGAACCGATACAGCCCCGAGGGTGAGCCTGTGGGCAGCTTCCCAATTGCCCTGCAGGCAGGGGTCCCGACACGGTGGGGGATGGACCCGTCCGGCCGTTTGTTCGCCCAACTCCGGGGGTTGAACGTGCCAGGAATCGCGGCCCTGGAAGCGGGTGATCCCATCGTGGTATACGACACCACGGGAGCCGTGGTTGACACCATCGCCCTCCTCCCACAGGGGCAGACGCTGGCCGGGGCCACGGAAGAACAGTTCAGCATGGTCCTCTTCGCGCCCGAACCAGTTTGGGATCTGGACGAGACAGGGGACATCTACTATGCCATGAACGATGCATTCCGAGTTCTGGTAAACGGACCCGATGGCACCCTCAAGCGGATCATTACTCGTGAGATCGAAAGAAAGCCGGTCGAGGAATCGGACCAGACCGCGATCCTGAGGACCATGCGGGAGCAATATGTCCAGTTCGGACTTCCACCGGCCCAGATCGAAACGATCATGCAGGCCATCGGCTTCGCCGACTATTACCCCGCCTTCGGACTGATCTTCCTTGGTCCCGGTGAGACTCTCTGGGCCCAGAGAATTCGTAGTGCCCGGGATATGGCCCAGGATGCCGGCGAGGACTTCGAGTTCGACCCGCAGGCCATTGGATCGCCCGAATGGGAGGTTTTCGACGCCGAGGGGCGGTATCTGGGCGTCGTCACGCTCCCCGAAAACTTCACACCGGTGAACGTGAAGGGGGATCTCCTTTACGGGGTGTGGCGGGACGAGCTGGATGTTCAGTACATCATGCGGGTGAAAGTGAACCGTACCGCGGACTGACTGAAAGCTGGGCAGATCCGCGAGATGAGAAGGGGGGGGCGGATACCGCCCCCCCTTCGGATTTCCCAGTCCGGTCCTCCTGAACCGGCCCACGTCTTTGGCCGAGCCGGATTGGGCCTAGAGCTTCCCCCGACCCTCCTCGGTGAGCCGGTAGAGACCGCCGTCCTCCTCAATCAGGTCAGCACCCGCCAACTCCCTCAGGCTACCCCTGACCCGAAAGAGGGGCTCGCCCAGATGTTTGGCGATGTCCTCCGGCGGCATCGGTTGTTCGGCCAGCCCCTTCAACAGGAGAAACCCAGTGGGCGTGAGGGTTCCGTCCGCGCCAACGCAGGCCATGAGGCTCTCCTAGATATCTTTCTTGCAGAAGTACCAGTCCGTGCAGTCTACAAGCTCGTCCTCGACCCGGGCCTCGGCAGCCTCGGCCGACTTCGGTGGAGGCAAGATGACCTTCTGGCCCGGTTCCCAGTTCGCCGGCGTGGATACGGTGTGCTCATCAGTGACCTGGAGGGCTTTCACCACTCGAAGGATTTCCTGCATGTTCCTGCCGGTGGTGAGAGGATAATAGATGATGGCCCGAACCACCTGTTTGTCGTCGATGATGAATACGGCCCGGGAGGTTTCGGTCTTGCTCTCTCCCGGGTTGATCATTCCGTAGAGGGTGGCCACTTCTTTGTTGAGGTCGGCGATGACCGGGAAGGTGATTTCCACGCCCATCTTCTCCTTCACGTTCCTGACCCAGGCGATATGGGAGTAGACGCTGTCCACGCTCAAGCCCATGAGCTCGCAGTTCACCTCTTTCAGCTGGGGATGGATCTCCGCGAAGGCAATGAACTCCGTGGTGCAGACGGGCGTGAAGTCAGCCGGATGGGAGAAGAGAATCAACCAGGATCCTCTGAAATCCTCCAGCTTGAGCGTCCCGAACGTGGTGTCCGCCGTAAACTGGGGGGCTGCATCGCCAATGCGAGGGAGGCCAGTGGCGGCAGGGGCCTGAGGGGTAACCGCAAGGTCCATGGATCTCCTCCAAAATCGGTTGGATGTAGTGCATCCGGAAAAAGTTCGGTCATCGATGATTGACAGCGTACCCTGGCAGGATGGCATGGGTCCGGCAGGGGGCATCATACCCTGGTCCGGCAGGAGGCATCATACCCTGGTCCGACAGGGGGCATAATACCCTGGTCCGGCAGGGGCGAAGGGGTCGCCGAATTCCTGGACCGAGGATAGCTTCGGTAACCAAAATCGCCCCACCATCCAAAGCGGATCGGAGACGGATCCATGGCTCTGACGGCGTTGAACCCTGCCACTGGTGAGATCCTGGCCCAATACCCGGAGACTCCAGCCGAAGAGGTCCAGGCGGTGATCCGGACAGCTCATACAGCCCACCTCGAGTGGAAGAGGGTCCCCATGGAACACCGGGCCGATCTCATGGGGAAAGCAGCCTCCATTTTGAGAGCTCGGGCCAGGGAATTCGGGGAGCTCATGACCCTGGAGATGGGAAAGCCCGTGAGTGGCGGCGTTTCGGAAGCGGAAAAATGCGCCTGGGTTTGCGACTACTACGCTGGAAATGCCCAGGGTTTTCTCGCGGACCAGTATGTGGAAGTGGGCACTCGGAAGAGTTTCGTCACTTTCCAGCCTTTGGGCGTGGTCCTGGCCGTGATGCCATGGAACTTTCCTTTTTGGCAGGTCTTCCGGTTTGCTGCTCCGAATCTCATGGCTGGGAATGCTGGCCTCCTCAAGCACGCTTCCAACGTGCCGGGGTGCGCCCTGGCCATCGAGGAAGTGTTTCAAGAAGCAGGTTTCCCTGAGGCCCTTTTTCGAAGCCTTTTGATTCCTGGTAGCCGGGTGAACGACGTCATCGAGAACCCATTGGTGAGGGCCGTAACCCTTACGGGAAGCACTCCGGCGGGGAAGGCCGTGGCTGCCAAGGCGGGTGAGATGTTGAAGAAGACGGTTCTCGAACTCGGCGGAAGCGACCCCTACGTGATCCTGGAGGACGCCGACATTCCAGCGGCTGCGGTCACCTGCGCCACCGCCCGCCTAATCAATTCGGGGCAAAGCTGCATCGCCGCGAAACGCTTCATCGTTGTGGAAGCCGTGAGGGATGAGTTCGAGAAGCTCTTCATCACCGCCATGGCCAACACCAAGATGGGCGATCCCCTGGAGGAGGACACGGTTGTGGGACCCCAGGCCCGTGAGGACCTCCGGGATGAGCTCCACGACCAGGTCTTGAGGAGCATCGGGGCCGGAGCCCAGTGCCTTCTTGGAGGGAAAATACCGGAGGGGCCAGGAGCCTATTACCCCCCCAAGGTTCTAACCGGCGTCGGCCCCGGAATGCCGGACTACCACGAAGAGCTTTTCGGGCCCGTGGCCTCGATCATTACCGTGAAAGACGAGGCGGAGGCCCTACGGGTAGCCAACGACTCCTCCTTCGGACTGGGGGCTGCAGTTTTCACGGCGGATCTCGAGCGTGGAACCCGGATCGCCCGAGAAGAGCTGGAGGCCGGAGCCTGTTTTGTGAACGACTTCGTTCGGTCCGATCCCCGCCTTCCTTTCGGCGGGGTGAAAGAAAGCGGCTACGGGCGGGAACTCTCCCCGTACGGCATCCTGGAGTTCGTAAACATCAAGACGGTCTGGGTGGCCTGACCCCTCACCCATCACTCCAACCCACCCACCCCGGCCCCCGCACCACCCGGCCGGGTTTCGCCCCGGTGTGCTCCCCGTCCTCCACGACCTGTGTGCCGTTCACAAAAACGTGGACCATGCCTGCGGCATACTGGTGGGGTTCGGCGAAGGTGGCGTTGTCGGTGACGGTGGCAGGATCAAAGACCACCACGTCGGCGAAGAACCCGTCCTCCAGGCGACCCCTGCGGCGAAGCGCCAGGTTCTCCGCCGGGAGCCCGGTGAGGCGACGAACGGCCTCCGCCAGGGAGATCACGCCCCCCTCCCGGACGTATTTGCCCAGTAGACGGGCGAAGGAGCCATAAGCCCTGGGGTGTGGATTGGACTGGAGAAAGATCCCTTCCGTGGCAGGTGAACCGGCGTCGGAACAAAAGCTCACCCAGGGGAGGGTGATCTTCTTCTCGACGTTCTCCTCGGACATGATGAAGTACACGGTCCCCACCCGACTCTCATCCAGAGCCACCAGGTCCATGGCCGTGACCTCGGGTGGTGTGCCTCGCATCTCCGACACTTCCGCCAGGCTCTTCCCGGTGAGGTATTTGAGGGAATCCTGTTTGAAGCTCACCAGGAGAACATTCTCGGGGCTTCCCGCCGCCAACATGAGGTTTTCCCACTCATCTGTGGGAGTCACCATCTCTCGGGCAATCCGGCCTCGCAACTCCGGGTCCCGAAGACGGGCATACCACTCCTCAGGCTTTCCTTCCTGAGCCCATGGTGGCATGGCAGCGTCCAATCCCGTGGCTCCAGCGGTATAGGTGTACATGTCCGCGGTGATCCGTTGTCCCTGGGCACGAGCCTCCTCCACCCTCCGGATCACCTCGTCGAGCTTTCCCCAGTTCTCCAATCCAGCGGCCTTCAGATGGTAGATCTCGGCGGGCACCTCGGCCTCAGCGGCAATGGTCATGAACTCCTCGAGCGCCTCGAGGATCTGGTTCCCCTCGCTTCGGAGGTGGGAGATGTAGATTCCACCGAACTCCCCAGAAGCCTTTGCCAAGGCAACGAGCTCCGGGGTTTCGGCATAGGCCCCCGGCGCGTAGATCAGCGCCGACGCCAAACCGAGGGCTCCCTCCTGCATGGCTTCCCTGACCTGATCCTGCATGGAAACCAACTCATCGGGTGATGGAGCTCGATCGGCAAAACCCACGACATTGATCCTGGCGGTGGCCGCCCCCATGAACGATGCCACGTTGGGCGACACACCTCGATCCACCAGGTACTCCAGGTATTCACCCAGGGTCGTCCATTCGATGGTGTACTTGATGTCTCCCTGCTGGCTCTCCGCCCATTCCTTGAGGGAGTCAGGGATGGGCCCCATCGAGGTACCCTCCCCCATCACTTCCAGGGTCACGCCCTGGAGGATGTCGCTCATGGCGCGACCGTCCTCGATCAGGGTTTCGGTGGCCCAGCTCATGAGATTGATGAACCCCGGCGCGACAGCCATGCCGGTGGCGTCGATCTCTTTCGTACCCACCCAATTGGACAGGTCACCAAAGGTTACGATGGTGTCCCCCGAAATGGCCAAGTCGCCCACCACGCCTGGGCGTCCGCTACCGTCGTAGAGGGTCCCGCCACGGATCACCAGATCGGCTTCCTGCCCCGGGGAACACGACAACGGCGCCAGGATCAGCACCGCAGAAGTCAAAAAAAGCCCGATCCGATGGGGACTGGGACCACGGAAGAAAGACGACATCCTATTCTCCACGTTTTCGTGTGATCAGACGACTGGGACGAGGGACTACCCCGGGGGTCTGCACGGTCTCCCCGTGCTCTTCTCAGCTCAACGGGTTTGATCCTCCGCCCCTTCCCTCTTCCGGCGATACTCCAGCCAGGCCTGGTAGGCCTCATCGCATTCGGCGCAATCCCGGTCGAGCTGGAAGCAGGGCACGCCGTCGGCCTGAGCCTCCCCGCATGGTACCCCGAGGCCCGTTTCATCCGCCCAGCTGTCGATCCACTCCTGAAAGAGACGATCCCGGGGTTTCTCCATACGTCCTCCTTCTCGATAGACCCGGAGCGGACCGCCACGCTGCGTGACGGGAGAGCTCTATGTCCGGAGGGTGATTCCTGAAGGTAAGGAAGGGGGCGGTTTCCTGTACATCCCCAAGTGACACCCGTTCCTTTTCGGCCCACATTCACCGCGACCCAGGGTTCGGACCGCACGTGGAACCCTAGAGAGGGAACCTGGAGAGGTCTTGAAGTTTCGATCGGAGACCCGAGATGGCAAAACCCCGTGTCATGCCCGTTTTCGATGGCCACAACGACACCCTCCTTCACCTGGCGATCAAATCACCCGGAACCGAAGGGGAGTTCCTCACGGGCCGTGAAGGCCACATCGACCTCCCCAAGGCGAAGGCTGGGGGACTGGCCGGGGGCATGTTTGCCATGTTTGTTCCGTCGAAGAGCTGGGATAAGAAGATTCGATGGAGGGTATCCGGGCCGGACGGTCCGGAAAGAAACAAGGGCTGGGACGTACCGATTGCGGGGCGAGTTGCCCAACCCACCGCCCTCAATGCCGTCATGGCCATGATGGCTTCCCTCTTCCGTCTCCAGAAACTCTCAAAGGGCCAGGTGAAGGTGGTGACCACCCACCGCCAGCTCACCTCCGCTATGGATCGTGGGGTCCTGGCGGCGGTCATGCATATGGAGGGAGCGGAAGCGATCAAGAAAGACCTGGATGTTCTGGGCGTACTCTTCGAATCCGGCCTCCGATCACTGGGCCCGGTCTGGAGCCGGCCCAACGCATTCGGCTCAGGCGTTCCGTTTAGCTTCCCCGACCTTCCGGATACTGGCCCAGGGTTAACCCCGGCCGGAGAGGATCTGGTCAGACTCTGTAACGAGCTGGGGGTCCTGGTGGACCTATCCCATCTCAACGAGAAGGGGTTCTGGGACGTAGTGGCCCTTTCGAAGGCCCCCATTGTCGCCTCCCACTCAGGGGTCTGGAAGCTCTGCCGGTCCCCCCGAAACCTCACCGACGATCAGCTTCGGGCCGTTGGGGATTCCGGCGGGATCGTGGGCGTAAACTTCGCCAGGGGTTTTCTCAGGAAGGATGGCCTCGGCGAGATGCGAACCACCGTCAGAGAGATCGTGAGGCACGTCGAGTACATTGCAGAAACGATCGGGATCGACCATGTAGGATTCGGATCCGACTTTGATGGCACCCAGGTTCCCCAGGACATGGAAGGCGCTGCAGGGCTTCCGAAGCTCATGGACGCCCTGATGGAGACGGGCATCAGGGGAGCGGCCCTGAAGAAGATCGCCCACGGAAACTGGCTCCGTGTCTTGAAGGATACCTGGAAGGATTAGGCTGATGCCCGAAAAACCTCCGCCTTTTCAGAGGTTGAGACACACCGCTTTCGGCTCTGTCATCTCCTGTAGGGCGAACCGGATCCCTTCCCGGCCCAGGCCGGAGCTTTTGATGCCCCCGAAGGGCATCGCGTCCATGCGGTAGTCTGTCGAGTCGTTCACGATGACGGCCCCGGCTTCCAACCCTTCCACGGCTTTAAACGCCGACGCCAGGGAGGATGTGAAAACGGCTGCCTGAAGGCCGAAGTCCACGGCGTTGGACCGTGCGATCCCTTCCTCGAGGTCTTCCACCGGGTACAGGTTCACCACCGGCCCAAAGACCTCCTCGCAATCCACCTTCATCCCTGTACCCACCCCGGTGAGAACCGTGGGCCAGTAGGTTGCGCCCTCCCTCTTATGGCCACAACAGAGGGTCGCACCGGAGGCCAAGGCCTCTTCCACCCAATCCTCGACCCGACGGGCTTCGGACTCGGTGATCAGGGGCCCCATGTCGCAGTCCTCGTCCAACTTCGGGCCGACTTTGTACCGGCGGGTCCGGTCCACGAAGGCAACCCGAAACCGTTCGAACACACCCTCCTGGACGTAGAGCCTCTGAACACCGATGCAGTTCTGGCCAGCGGCCCAGAAGGCGCCGGAGACACAACTCTCCACGGCGGCATCCAGGTCGCAGTCGTCCAGCACCACCACCGGACTGTTGGAGCCGAGCTCCATCCCGATTTTTTTCAGGCCTGCATTGCGAGTCACCTCGAGTCCGGCCTCGACGCCTCCGGTGAAAGAGACCATCCGGACACGGGGATCGGATACCAACGCCGCGCCCACCTCTCCCCCCGGGCCTGTCACAACGTTCAATACCTTGGGGGGTAGTCCCGCCTCGAGGAAAAGCTCGGCCAGTCTCAAAGCCGAGAGAGGCGTGACGGTGGCGGGTTTTAACACCACGGAGTTCCCTCCGGCGATCGCCGGTCCCACCTTGTGAGCCACGAGGTTCAACGGATCATTGAAGGGGGTAATGGCGCCGACGACTCCGATGGGAAAGCGATAGAAGTACCCGCGGCGGCTCTCCGAACCTTTCTGTTGGTCGAAGGAGATGGTCTCGCCGAGAATCCTGGTGGCTTCTTCCCCCGAAACCCGAAGCGTCTGAGTGCATCGGTAGGCCTCTTTCCTTGCTTCCCGGATGGTCTTGGATCCTTCCCGGGCGATAAGCACGGCGAACTCATCCTGCCGTTCCTCGAGGAGCTCGGCTGTCCGACGGAGGATCCGGGCCCTTTCTCCACTGGGGAGTTCCCGGTTGATCATGAACCCCTCCAACGCAGCGCCAACAGCCCGATCCACGTCCTCCGCCGATCCTCTTGGAACCCGGTCCACGACTTCGTTGGTGAAGGGATCGTAGACCGGGATCTCCTCAGCGGCGCCGACCCAACGGCCATCAATGAGCATCTGCATGGAAGTAAGCTCCCGAGAGCGGATTTTGAGTCTCGATGCTAACCGCGATTCCCCACCCGATACAGAATGCAGGTGAGAACGAGCGGTGGCTAGGTGGCCTGACCCGGAGGGGCTGACCTGATCCAAGATTGACCCACCTGGACCCGCGGGACCAGATTGGCCTGTCTCCCAGGGGTCCGAAGCCGGCAGTCTCCTTTTGACCAAAGCAGGGGCCTCACCGATGCGGCACCTCCGATATCTTTCTTCTGCCCTGACCGTCTCCCTCTCCGTCATGGCCTGGGGCTGCGGCCCGGACGCTGGCCCCGATCCAGACCGGTTCCCTCTCATTCCCCTTCCCTCGGGTATGGACGATGGCGACGGAGAATTCGTCATGGGCCCAGGCACCCGAATCGCCCTCTCCCCTTCGGACGATTCCGAGTTGACGGAGGTGGTAAACCGATGGGCTGAAGGACTACGGACGACCACCGGGTTCTCCCTTCCCGTCCTAGCTTCGGACCAGGCTGGGGAGGATCTGATCTCCATCGAGGTTACGGGCCTGCCGGAGTCGGCCGGTCCCGGGGTAGCCAGCGGGATGGGCTGGCCAGGCGTGTTGGCGGAGGGATACGAACTGTACGTACGGCCTCGGGGCATCCAGGTCGCTGCTCCCGCCAAGGCAGGGATCTTTTATGGACTTCAGACCCTGGGACAACTCCTCCTGGGCTCAGGATCGACGACCGAGTGGGCCGTCCCTGCGGTTGAGATCGAGGACGTCCCACGGTTCGCCTACCGGGGGATGCACCTGGACGTGGGACGGCACTTCTTCCCCGTTTCATTCATCAAACGATACATCGACCTCCTGGCAGCCTACAAAATGAACGTTTTCCATTGGCATCTCACCGAAGACCAGGGCTGGCGGCTGGAGATTCTGGGGTACCCGCGGTTGACAGAGGTAGGATCCTGCCGGGCAGAAACCATGGTGGAGAAGAACTCCGACCCGTATGTGGGAGACGGAACGGAGTACTGCGGGTTCTACACCCAGAACGAAGCAAAAGAGATCGTAGAGTATGCTCGCGAGCGTTTCATCACGGTGATGCCGGAGATCGAAATGCCGGGGCACTCTGTGGCTGCTCTGGCTGCATACCCCGAATTCGGGTGCACCCCAGGGCCTTTTCAGGTGGCTACCGCGTGGGGGGTGACGAGGGATATCTACTGCCCCAAGGAAGAAACCTTCGCCTTCCTGGAAGGTGTCCTGACCGAAGTCATGGAGATCTTCCCCTCCCCCTACATCCACATCGGGGCGGATGAAGCTCCGAAGGACGCTTGGGAGGAAAGCGAGCTGGCGCAGGAGGTGATGCGGCGAGAAGGGCTGGCCGACGAAGAGGAGCTGCAGAGCTGGTTCATCCGGCGCATCGAGGGATTCCTGAGCGCCAACGGCCGCCGGCTGATGGGATGGGACGAAATCCTGGAGGGAGGGCTCGCCCCCAATGCCACCGTCATGTCCTGGCGGGGAGAGGAGGGCGGGATCGAGGCGGCCCGTGAAGGGCATGACGTGGTCATGACACCGTACAGCCACGTGTACCTGGACTACTATCAGGGTGACACGCTTCAGGAGCCCCTGGCCATCGGTGGCTATTCTCCCCTGGACTGGGTTTACGCCTACGAGCCTGTCCCCGCCGAGCTGTCGGCTTCGGAGGCTCGGCATGTTCTGGGGGCCCAGGGCAACGTGTGGACCGAATACATGAAGACCACGGACCATGTCGAGTACATGCTACTTCCCAGAATGCTGGCCCTGTCCGAGGTGGTTTGGTCTCCAGCCGCCCAACGAAAGTGGGGTCACTTCGCCAAACGACTCACCCCACACCTGGCCCGTTTCGACAGGTGGGGGGTGAACTATCGCGCTCCCGGTGCCAAGGAGCTGGAGGAGGGGGGGCAGCCGTGAGGCCTACAGCCTCCCAACTCCAATCCCTCAAACGACGGGATCCGGTTCTCGGGAAGGCCATGAAAGGCCTTCCTCCCTTCCCGGAGCTACCTGGGGAGCCCAGGCGCCCGTACTTCCATACGTTGGCCAGGATCATCATCTACCAGCAGTTGGCCACCGGAGCAGCTCGCACCATCCATGATCGGGTGAAGGCTCTTGGTCCGAGCCCTAGCAGGTTTCCCACGGCGGCCGAAGTCCTCTCCATACCCGAGGAAAAACTGAGGGGGGCGGGCCTTTCCCGGAGCAAACTGAGGGCCATACGGGACTTGGCGGAGAAGACCGAATCCGGAGAGCTGAGGCTTCGAAGCCTCTCCAGGCTGCCCGATAGCGAGGTCGAGGAGCAGCTCACCGCCGTCTGGGGAATCGGGGAGTGGAGCGCTCAAATGTTCCTACTTTTCCATCTGGGCCGGCTCGACGTTTTCGCCCCTGGAGACCTGGGGCTTCTGGAAGGGATTCGGATACTGGACAACCTGGACGAACGGCCCACACCCGAAGCTGCCTTCCAACGGGCTCAGATCTGGACCCCCCTCAGGAGCGTCGCCTCCTGGTATCTCTGGCGCTTGAAGGATGGAGGTGAGGTATGAGGTTCATCCTCGTCTTTCACGGAGCATCTCGGACCGCCAGCGGCTATCGTGACAGCGCTTCCGGAATGGGGGACTCCTTCGAGTCTCTTATCGTGGTCCCGGAGTTCGATCTGGAACGGTTCCCAGGCCGCATGTATCAGTTCGGGGGGGGTGTTCCTAGAGGACGGATCGTTGGCCGATGACCGAGACCGGACCTATGCCTACGTGCCAAAACTCGTGGAGTACATCCGGGACCGGGAGGGCAACCCCCGACTGCCTCACCTGATCCTGGGCTTTTCCGCCAGCGGCCAATTCGTAAGCAGGATGGCCGCCTTCCTCGACACCGATACCGAGCGCCTCATCGTAGCCAGCCCCGGTTCATGTATGTTCCCGACTCGGGCGATGAGATTTGGCCTCGGGTTCGGAGGCTTGCCGGACGAGCTCAGCAACGACGACCGCATCCGGCGGTATCTGGCGCAGCCCATCACCATCTACATCGGAACCAACGACACCGAGATGGCGCAGCTCCCCACCGGAGACGCCTACGCTCAGGGCGTTCACCGCTACTCCAGGAATATCAGGTGGTTCAACCAAGCCATGGATCTGGCATATGAAGAGGGTTGGCCCTTCGAGTGGAGGCTCGTAATCGCCCACGGCCCCGGGCACAGCCCGCCTGATATGTTCAATCACGCCCAAATCCAGAACGCGTTATTCGGGCACAATCGATAACGCCACGACGGTAGGGACCTGCACGGCATGAACCTGGGACGCCTCGGGGGGGCCAACGCGGCTCCGGGCACTCGGGTCGCCCCACCTGCCCGCTATCCCAACCCACTCAGGTCCGGCCGCCTCAGGTGCCAGTCCGTTGACCGTTGGTAGGCATGGGCGACGCTCAGGATCTTATCGTCGGCGAACAGATCCCCGATGATGGTCGTCGTGAGGGGTTGCGGGTTGTCGCCCCCGAAGTCGTAAGGGACCACCACCGCCGGGTGGCCCGTCTGGTTTGTCAGCCCGACCTGCCCACGGCCGCTTACGAACATGTCGAAACCCTCCATGGCTTCGGCCATCTCCAACATCAGGAGGTACCGGCGACGTTGGGACTGGAGAAAGTCGAGAGCCGAAACCTCCCGTCCGCCCCTGAAACGGCCCCGCCCCCGACCTCCCTCTTCCTGCTCCGGCTCGCCCGCTGCCGCTTCGGCTTCGAGCTGAGGCGCGATATGGAAATCAAAGGCCGCCGCCGACTCGACGTTGAGGGCGTTGGAGCTTCCCCTGGGCATCTCGTTCATGGGAACCGGATTCGCCCCGAGAGATCGGAGTGCCTCCACGAACGCCTCAGGGGCGTCCTCGTCGAAGCCGATCCGGAGGTCTGAAAGGTTCGGACTGCGACGAAACCGGAAGGGCGTGGTAAGGGTAGCCGGATCCTTTTCGTCGGCACCGTGGATGGTGTCGAAGACCAGGGCGCAGTCTTCGATGGACCGGCAAAGGGGACCCACTTTGTCCATGCTCCAGGCCAGAACCATGCCTCCATGCCGGGACACGCGACCGAAGGTGGGCCTCAGGGCGCTCAACCCACACCTGCGTGCCGGCGAGGTGATGGACCCTTGGGTCTCGCTTCCGATTCCGAAAGCGACGCACCCGGCAGCCGTGGCGGAAGAGGGACCCGCAGACGAACCGCTGGATCCCTGTTCGACGTTCCAAGGATTCTTCGTTCTACCCCTATACCATTGATCCCCACGGGCGAACTCCCCGGTAGAGAGCTTGGCAATCAGTACGGCCCCGGCCTCCCGCAGTCTTCGAACCACCTCGGCGTCTTCCTCGAGGACCTGGTTCTGGAAGGCTTCCGCTCCCCAGGTCGTTGGGGCACCGGTCACGGTGAAGAGGTCCTTCACCCCCCAGGGAATCCCGTGGAGAGGTCCCTTCCACTCTCCTGCCCTGATCTCCGACTCAGCCTGCTGGGCCTCTTCCCTTCCCCTTCCGTCCAGGATGGTAACCGCACAGAGAAGGACGGGATCGTATCGCTTCAGGCGTTCCAGGTAGATCTCGGTGAGCTCGGTGGGAGAGATTCGGCGTTCCCGGATGAGGGCTGCCAGGCGGTGTACCGGAAGAAACGCTACCTCTTCCTCGGTTCCCGGAATCTCCCCGGTCCAGGGCTCGATCTCGAAAGGCACCCGATCGAAGGGCGAACCGCCGTCTGCCCGCCACATCTTTTCCAACAAGGACCCGGTGCCACCAGGGTAGGCCTGGAACGACCAGGCCGGTGGTTCCCCATTCCCCAAGGGGATCGGAGGTGGCGCCTCCTGGCCCCCAGACCCGGGGCGGCGTTCCTGGGCCATCAGGGCGCCTCGGCCAAAAGCCCCGGGGAGGAAGCCCGCTGTTGCTGGGGCGCTTGTTGCTGCAACGCCTGTTGCTGCGATTCCTGCCGCCAGCTTCAGGAAAAGGCGTCGGTCCACACCGTCTGGGAGATCAGGTTGAAAAGCCATGTTGGGTCCTCGTAGATGGGTGCGCATCGAAAACGTTACCGGCACGGGTAAGGGTGGAGGTTCAGCCCCCTACCCTCTTCGTCACCAGGGTGGCCGGAGACCGGAGCTTGAACACCGGATAGACCTGGGCAGCCGAACTCCACTGAGCCGCCAGGTATCGATCAAAGAAGTTCCAATAGACCAACCCGTCGTCACTCTCGGGTTCCAGGAGCGACACAGCCAGAGCCCCCAGGGCCTGTGCCGTGGTCACGTAATAGGTCCCTGAAGGAAATTCCTTCTCCACCATGGTATAGTCACCGGACACCTGAGTGTTGTAGTGGCCCTGGTTGAGTCGTGATGTCCCGGTTGCCTCCGCCACGTTGAACTGCTCCACCGTCAACGTCACGGGTTGAACGAGTTGCTCCACGGCAATTCCATGCTGCAGCAGCTTCCCCACCACCTCCCGATCCTGAACGGAGATGAGGTAACCGTTCGGCCATGGAACCGTCCGAGATGGGATCCAATCGGCCAGATACGGGACGTTGTCATAGGTTCGGAGAGTCTCCGTGGGACGGGCTCGGGCCCTTCTCCCCTCCATCCGAACCACCTCCATCTCATACCCTTCGATGGTGATCAGATAGTCGATGGCTTCACTCTCGAACTCAAACGCAAAGTCACCGGGGGCTGAGCTCGATCCGCGCTCCACCGTCCTTCGGTCCGCATCCCGGACCAGCCCCACGACCTCCTCCCGGTTCTCATGGAGATAATCCAGAAAGGTCTGGAACAGATCGTAGGCACCCCTCACCCGAGCCTCGAAATCCACGTAGGGATACTGCTCGTTCAACACGGAGAGGCGGTTTCGGAGCCCCACGTAGTTGCTCAGGTACCTGGGTTGCGGGCCCAGAGGAATCCAGCCTGCCCCGGGGTCGGTGGCGTCGATGAAGTCTCCGTGGGGAATGGTGAGGAGCCCGTAGTCCTCCCTGGTTCGCCGGGTGATGTCGGGAAGAACCACGTCGGCCATATAAGAGAGGATCTCTGGGTCCCCGTTGGGATTGAGCCCCCAGGTCCACGTGACCGGCTCCTGGTGGTACGAGCCGTTGTGAGTGTGACTATCCAGAAAGAAGACGGGATCCCAACGCCGGAGCACGTTCTCCACCAGGCCCGCCGCTTCATGGCTCTCCAGCTTCATCCCGTCCCGGTTCAAATCAAGGTTTTGACCGTTGTACCGGATTCCGACCCCCCCTTCAGGCCCCACCTGATTCGTCCGGTTCTGGGTGCTGATCTTATCGTTTCCATCGGGATTGAAGTTCGGACAGATGAGGATCACCAGTCGGTCCAGGTAGGCCCGTGTACGCCCCTGGACGATGTCCCGGGCCAGCATCAGGGCAGCCTCCTTACCCTCTACCTCACCCGCGTGAATATTCGCCTGGATGTAAACCACCGCCCGGTCGTCATAACGCAGATCCGCCGGGGAGGCCGGGACCGGATCTCCCAGGACGATGAGGGGCAGGGGTCTTCCCTCGGCGCTCGTGGCCATGGTCTCCACTCTGATGAGAGGGCTCGAAGCCTGAAGCTCGGAGACGAACTCCAGGACATCGGAGTGGAGGGAGGTCCGACTGAACTCGCTCGTCTCGGCCACCGTGAGAGGTCCGTTCTGTCCCGTCAGCGATCCGACGGGCAAGAAGAGGGCTATCCCCAGGAGGGTGGGGATCAAGCGTCGATCGATCATCTCTCCGAATCCTTTTCTCCCGGCGGTAACACCGGCTTTAGCCGGAACACCTTCCGGACAACGGCTTCGTCGAAGGCTTCCGCTTCCCGTTCGATTTCGAACTCACCGTTGGCCAAATACCGCAACGTAGAAGTCGTATGGGCGAGCCCCACCTGCCCCATGAGGTCCATCCAATCGCCTCTGGCGGTCTCGTCGGGGGCCTCGGTAGTAACGGAGAAGTAGGTGATTCGTGCGCTATTGGGACCGTTGCCGATGCTCTCGGATCCTCTGAGGCGCATGCTCACCACCATTCCGTTGTGGAAGTACTCGGTGAACCCATCACGATCCTGCTCCCCATACTTCTTGTAGCGGGCATAGAGGCGGCTGTTGGCGGCGTGGACCGCCTCATTCCCGGTCACCGCTGCGGCCATGGAGTCCAGGATGGCGAATTGGGCCGTCTGATAGTCTGGGTTCTCTTCGTCCTCCACCCATGAGAACCCTGGAATGAACCAACCCCGAGGGACCCACCAAGTACGGGGACCGACTCTCCGACCTCGGGCCCAAGCGCTGTACCCGGCGAAATATTGGACCCACTCGTGACTCGGGTATCCGTGGGGATTGAGGTAGATGTCAGGGAGCCAAGCATCGCGGATCATTCGGCGGGCCTGGCTCTCGGGATAGAGCGGATCGTCGGAGCCGCCACCGCTGGTGGCGTCCGAGCCCAGAGCCCCGGGCCTCCCCGCGTGGAGCATATGGTCCGGGTTCACCAGCTGTCTGCTGTACGCCAGAGCCACCCCATCGGGGTTCGTCACGGGGTGAAGGACAACGTTCACCTTCTTCAGCATCTCCCGGTAGGAAGAATCGGTTACCAGGAGCTCACCGAGTTTGAGGATGTGGCTGGTGCTGGAGACTTCATTTGCGTGCTCACGGCCGCTGACGAAGAGAGTGGGTTTCAGTGCATTCAGTTTGGCCTGGGAGACGAAAGCCTTGTCGTGGGGTGGGAGAAAGTCCGCTGCCCACACCCGGTTCCCCAGGAAGGATTCGGTGAGGTAGTAGACATCCACCCCGGGGAACGAACCAAGCTTGGACAGGAGGTCTTCGTTCTCGCGTAGTGAGATGGGGGTGTCCCACTGAACCAGGGGCTCCCCGCCGTACGTCCATCCATCGGCGGTCAGGCGGGGGTTGGTGGTGGACTTCGGGTTCCGGCTCCTGGCCAAAAACGCCGTCCTC
>JBDHGR010000019.1:0-18363 GCA_039589815.1 Gemmatimonadota bacterium
GGCGTTCGGTAGGCGGAACGCTGGGTGCAGCGAGAGCCGCGCTCGAAGATGGGGTGGCCATGAACCTCTCCGGTGGCACCCACCACGCTTTCCCTGACCGGGGGGAAGGTTTCTGCGTCTTTAACGACGTGGCCGTGGCTACACGGGTGGTTCAACAGGAAGGCAAGGTTCGGAGAATCGTGGTGCTGGACCTGGACGTGCACCAGGGGAACGGCACAGCGTTCATTTTCCGCCACGTTCCAGGGGTATTCACTCTTTCCGTTCACGGAGCCGACAACTACCCGTTTCGGAAGGAACGAAGCGATCTGGATCTGGAGCTGCCGGACGGAACCCGGGATCAGCGGTTCTTGGAGGAAGTCGAGGAGGGGGTCAGGAGGGCGTTGGATAGCTCCCGGTACGACCTGGCTTTCTTTCTCGCCGGAGCAGACCCCTTCGAAGGGGATCGCCTCGGCAGGTTGTCTGTATCGAAGGAGGCACTGGAGGAACGTGACCGTCTGGTGTTGGGCGCATGCCGGGATGCGGGGATACCCTTGGCCGTGGTCATGGGCGGGGGATACGCCCATGACGTGAATGACACGGTGGACATCCACCTCAATACAGTCCTGTTAGCCGCTGGGGTCGCCAGCCGCTAACAGCCCTCTCGGACTCCCCCACGGCCGGCGTTGGCGGGCACCCGCGGAAGTCCCTAGCTTGGGCTACACACTCAAATTCCGAAGCTCCGGATTCGACTCCACGGCATACTTGGAGGCCCTCATGCATATCAGATTCTCACTCTTGGTTTGCGCGCCATTTATCCTGTTGGTTTCCATCTTTCTTCCACATGCCCTTGTTTCCCAGGAGAAGACGGTCACCCTGGACCTGTTCCTCGATTTCGAGTCGGTTTCCAACCCCCAGATCTCCCCCGACGGGGAGCAGATCATATTCACCAGGGGTGGGGTGGATAAGGTAAACGATCGGAGATACTCGGAGATCTGGATCATGAACGCCGACGGGAGCCGGAAACGTTTTCTGGTGGATGGCTCCTCTCCAATCTGGGCACCAGATGGGACACGCATCGCCTTCACGGCCCAAGGTGAGCCGCAGGGTAGCCAGATCTTCGTGAGATGGATGGACGCCGAGGGCGCCATCACCCAAATCACCCGTGTGGAGCGCGGTCCAGGAAGCCTCCAGTGGTCTCCGGATGGCACCCAGATCGCCTTCTCCATGGCGGTGGAGGACGCTGAAAAGTGGAGCGTGAGCCTGCCCACCAGACCCACTGGTGCTCAATGGACGGAAGGCCCCAAGATCGTGGACCGGCTCTCCTACCGCCGGGATCGGCGAGGCTTCGTGGACACCAGCCACTCCCACATCTTCGTGGTCCCGGCCGACGGAGGCACCCCCCGTCAGCTCAGCGACGGGGAGTGGAACCATTCGGGTCCCCGCTGGGCACCTGATGGATCGGAGATCTATTTCTCCTCCCTCCGTGAGGAAGAAGCGGATTGGATATGGCGGGAGTCGGAGGTCTATGCCGTGAACGTCGAGACAGGGGCCTTCCGGCAGCTCACCAGCCGTCGCGGCCCCGACTCAGGCCCTGTCCCATCCCCTGATGGCCGGGTCATCGCCTACCAGGGCCAGGATTTCTCCACAGACACCTACGTGGAGAACGGGCTCTACATCATGAGCGCCGACGGTTCCAACCCCAGGCGCATTGCCGGTGAGTTGGGTCGGTCTCTGGGTAACTTGACCTGGGCCTCCGACGGGAGCGGCCTGTTCTTCAACGCGGCCATGAAGGGGACCTCCAACGTCTGGTTCGTCCCCTTGGAAGGGGAGCCCCGCGCGGTCACACAAGGGAACCACATGCTTTCTTTCTCCACCATGGACGGAAACGGGAACTTCGCTGCCACCATATCCAGCTATCACGAACCAGGGGACATCTGGACGTTCAACGCTGGCAGTCCGGACCGCCTGCACCAGCTGACTCGGGTGAACGAAGATGTCTTGGCCGGGGTGACCATGGGGGACGTTGAAGAGATCTGGTACAAATCCACTGACAACCTGGATATCCAGGGTTGGATCATCAAACCTCCGGACTTCGATCCTTCCCAAGAGTACCCCCTGATCCTCACCATCCACGGTGGACCCCACGGCATGTACGGAGTGGGCTTCAATCACCGGTGGCAGAACCACGCAGCCGAGGGATACGTGGTCCTCTACACCAATCCGCGAGGGAGCGCCGGTTACGGATCGGCGTTCGGGAATGAGATCAACAACGCCTATCCTGACAAGGACTTCGATGACCTCATGAACGGGGTCGATGAGGTCATCGCGAGGGGCTACATCGACGAGGAAAACATGTTCGTCTACGGCGGGTCCGGCGGAGGGGTGCTTACCGCATGGATCGTGGGGCATACGGACCGGTTCGCCGCCGCATCCTCCAACTACCCCGTCATCGACTGGATCTCCTTTGTGGGCACCACCGACGGAGCCAGCTGGTATCAGAATTTCAAGCAGTTTCCGTGGGAAGACCCCTCCGAACACCTGGAACGGTCGCCCCTGATGTACGTCGGGAACGTTACCACGCCGACAATGCTCATGACGGGTGAGCTGGACCTGCGGACACCCATCTCCCAGACCGAGGAGTTCTACGCAGCCCTGAAGGTCCAGAAAATCCCCAGCGTCATGCTCCGGTTCAAGGGAGAGTACCACGGAACCTCGTCCATCCCCTCGAACTACATGCGAAGCCAGCTCTTCATGCACAGCTGGTTCGAGAAATGGAAAAATTAGGCAGGAAGCTTCATAGGTGTTGTAGGAGCGGGGGTCGGGGATCCACCCGGCCCCCGTTTCCTCGATCCTCCCGACTCGGGTCCGGGCGCCCGGCACAACACAAGCCAACACAACGAATCTTGCGTCAACGCTGACCGGTGGTGGGTATTTGAAGCAGGCAGTTCATCCCCCCTCCTTCCTGGGGAACTTGTTTCAACTCCGTTCCGGAGGTCCCATGCAGGATCCCACTACTCAAGTCCGCCTTCTCTGGCCCCCACCAGGCTTGGAGAACTGTCAGGGCATACTCTGGAGAAAGGCAGGAGAACTCGGGCTCGGAAGCTCAGTCCTCGTGTTTCCATTCCTTTTCGGCACCACCTGGTCCCAGTCGTTTGGCAGTCTGGGTTTCTTCGGAGACGCCTGGTGGCTATTAGGCGTTACGTCCTCCGCCGGGTTCTTGATTATCCTGAGGGCTCTGGCGGGGATCTTTGGATTCTTCAGGAAGGCGGGGCACGCCGCGAAGCATGGGATCGACCTCGAAACGGCACTCCAGGTCGGAGCTGACCACCGTGGGGACATGGGAGCCCTCCTTCAGGGAACTCGGGAGTATTACTCCCTGAGCGAGGGCCTCCGGATGCGTGCAGTCAACGCCCGGATCTGGTCATCCATCCTCCTCCTTTCTGCGGCTGCGTGGATCACAGCGGGGTGGGTGGTCGCATTCCTCTTGGCCACCCGGGACCTCCTCGGACCGGTTGGAGTCTGGCTCCTCACCCTGGGGCCGGCGGCGGTGACCCTCCTGGCGGGAGCGCTGGCCATGGGTTACGAGGGGACGACCCTGAGCACCGTCCGCGGGCCCTTCTTCTGGAATCGATGGAAGAACGTCGGGCGGGAGAACGCGGCCCAGGTATGGGGGGACGGACTCCGGAGACTCCGATCGGCACGAGGAGAGTCCATCGCTCCAGGGAAGACCGCCGGTTTGGTCGGCATGGCCTCGGTGGCAGCTTTCGCCCTCCTGACCCTCATCCCTACGGCGAGCCTTACGGTGGCCACCTCCCTCGGCCCCGTGCTGGCCAACGCCGCCGTCCCGAAATTTTCAGCCACCCAACAACGGGCTGCCGCAGCCCGGGCCTTGGAACGGTTCCGGATTCCAGCAGACCCCGGCATCTCACCCCTCGATGCAGGCGAAGCCCTCCACGTGCTGGCTTCCGTGGGACGAACGGGCCCAGAGCACGAATGGCTTAAGCCCCCTGCGAGGGTTCTGGAGGATGGCTTCATCCCAAAGGGTTCCGGGGAGACTGTGGGCGTCATGCTTCAACAATGGCCCACGGATCTCTTTCCATTGGCGGCTAGTGGCCTTCCCCCGGACGCGGAGGCTTTCCTGCGCCAGGTGGCCCAACACCCTGGGCTGAGGGAATTTGACGTGCTGGGCAAGGCTGGAGCCATCGACATAATGGGGGCCCGCTTCGTACTTCCCCTTCCCGAGACTGCAAACGCCCTGGACATCCCCATCCCCCGGATGTCTCAGGTACGGGAAGGGGCCCATGCCATGGTGGCGAAGTCGGTGGTCCATTTTCTGGATGGAAATCTCGAGGCAGCCGAGTTGACCCTCCGGACCCTGATCTCCGCCGGTCTTATCTACGGGGACGAGGCCCCTTTCCTCATCGACACCCTCATCGGGTATGTCCTGGCCGGATACGGAGCCGACGCCCTCGTGGGCTTATACGAAGCCTCCGGGAGGGAGGAGGAAGCGGACGCCCTCCGATGCGTGCGCGAATCTACACAGGCCATAGGGAAGGCAACCCGGTCGTTCGGAAACAATGCCTCCGCGGCCCTCCAACAGATGCCTGCGAGAATCCTGGACAACGCAGAGCTACGCGGGATTCGCTGGGAATACTTCTGGCTCCTGTCGGGGATCAGTCCCTGCATCAACCCCCACCAGACCGTCTTCGGGCCTGGCTTGAACCAGGAGGAGTTCATGCGTTCCGCCCGGAAGGCCCTGGTCCGGTACCCTGCTGAAGGCGCCGTCTGGGAGGTACTGAAAGGCGGTTTCTTCGATATCCCGAAACCGGGAGGCTGGGACGGCCTGGCAGCCAGGGTTATGAGGGCCACCCTGGGCCCCAGGGCGGGGATGTGCGCTTCTGTGCTGTCCTCTCCCTACTTCTAGGTGAGGGAGGTCCGTTACATCCCAAGGGCGGTGAGGTTCAGCTTCCCGTCCTGAACCGGCGGACACCAGAAGTAGGCACCTGTCACGGGGCGGGAAAACCGGAAGAGGGCGTCCACCGTTCCGTCTTCCAGGCCGGACATCCTGGTGAGTTGTGCCTCGAAGGCATCAAGGGTGGCTCCGAAAGCGACGAACTCCAGACCCTCATGGGTGGCGTCGGCCCAGGGCATGGACCTCCGCACCACAAACGCTTCCGGCTCGAAATCCTCCTGGGCCGTCCGCTTCACGTGGGCTGACTCAGGGGCATCCTCCAACTCTTCGTTGTCGCTCGCCCGTCGTCCAATCACATCATCCCGTTCGCTTGATGCCATCTGGTTGAAGATGGATAGCTCGTGTATCCACTTTTGGGTGGCGACAAAGCTCGATCCATCCATGGAGGGGCCGGCCCCCGACACCGCCGCAGCGTCCACGGCCTCTTCGTCGTCGGGGTTCTCGGTCCCGTCCTCGTATCCGCTCAGGTCACGGCCCATGCCTTCAGGAGTTTCGTCGTGCTTGAATCCGTCTACCACCTCGTCGACCCGGAAAGCCGGGGAGAGAACACCCTTCAGTTCATTTGCCGCGTGGACCAGCTTCCCTGGATCATCGCCCCTGAGCCAAATCCAAAGGGCAGACGGAGTGGCCGGAATGTCCACGCCGGGACCCACCAGACTGGGGAACGCCCGGAGCCCTTCCACCTTCTGGCCGAGGGCAGAGACCACGGACTGGCCGATTCCCACAACCATCCCGTCCCCAACACCATAATCCCTCAGACCGGCCAGTGCGTCGGTGGGATCGGCGCCCGGGACCAGGCCGAAGGTGAGGTAACGGCAACACTGGGGAACCGGAAGGAGGATTCCAGGCTGTATGGTGTCCATTGAACTCTCTCGGTAGTGATCGGTGGTTGGCCCGCTCCGCCGAAAGCCGGTGTTCTCGAGCCATCCCAAATGGCAAAAACCGTTCCGTCGCTAGACGTCCACCTCCACGGTCACCCCTCGGTCTTCCAGGGCATGGATGATCTCGGCAACATGGGCCCGACCCCGAGTTTCTATCTGGAGCACGATCTCAACGTCCCCAACGGAGATGTCTGCAAAACCTCGCCGGTGGTGGATATCAAGAACATTCGCTCCCCGCCGGGCCAACAGGTCCGTCAGGAGGGAGAGGGATCCGGGCCGGTCCCGGACCTTCACGACCAGGTGGGTCATGCGGCCATCCCCCACCAACCCGCGCTCGATTATGCGGGAAATCATGTTCACATCGATGTTGCCCCCGCATAAGATCCCCGCAACCCGCTCCCCTTCCTTTACGGGGACCTTTCCCGTCATGAGGGCAGCCAGGGGAACCGCGCCGGCACCCTCCACCACCGTCTTTTGCCGCTCCAGAAGAAGGAGGATGGCTCTCGCAATATCCTCCTCTTCCACCGTGACGATATCGTCGACCAACTCCTGTATCAGAGGAAAAGTCCGCTCGCCTACGCGTTTCACGGCGATTCCGTCGGCCAACGTCTCTGCGCTTTCGATTGAGACGATCTGACCCGCCTCCCGGGACGCATAGGCCGACGCTGCGGCACCAGCCTCGACCCCCATTACCCTTACGGACGGTTTCAAAGTCTTCACGGCCATCGCGATTCCCGAAATGATGCCGCCGCCTCCGATGGGCACCACCACTGTTTCCAGATCAGGAACCTGCTCCAGGAGCTCCAGCCCGATGGTGCCCTGGCCGGCGATGACCGCCTCGTCATCGAAGGCGTGGACCAGGGTCAGGCCCTCCTCCTCCGAAAGGCGATGGACCTCTTTCAGGCCGTCGGAGAGAGTAGCACCCTGCTGGATGACCTCCGCACCGTAGCCCCTCGTGTTCGCCACCTTTATGAGGGGTGTGAACTCAGGCATGACCACGGTGGCGGCGATTCCAAGGCGGGATGCGTGGAAGGCCACCGCCTGCGCATGATTCCCGGCGCTGGCCGTCACGACTCCCTTTTGCTTCTCCTCATGGGTGAGTTGGAGGAGCTTGTTCAGGGCCCCCCGATCCTTGAAGGAACCGGTGCGCTGAAGGTTTTCGAACTTCCAGAAAAGTTGGCAGGGAAGCTGGTCTTGAAACGCCTCGGATCGCTTGCACGGAGTCTGGACGATCCCATCACCAATCCGCCCCCGGGCGGCGTGAATGTCTGCCAACTTCACCATGATCCTCTCACCCTTACCCCTTCACCGGGCGCCCTTCATCACGAGTCTCGCCCCATGTTCAGGATCCGATCCAACTCCTCGGCGCTCAACTTGTTCTCCAGGCGGGACCCCATGCCCAGGGGCGAACGGGAACTGGCACCCCTCCGACTCACGGCCCGGTCTTCCCGCACCGGTGCCCCGGCATAATCGAATTCAGCCAGGTGGATCCGCTCCAGGGGACGGCCCAGGTGATACTCCAGCGTTTTGAAAGCTCCGAGATCAGCTGCAGTCAAAAACGTCACCGCTGTCCCTGTGGCACCGGCCCTTCCGGTTCGTCCGATGCGATGCACATAGTCCTCTGGATCCAAGGGCACGTCATAGTTCACCACATGAGTGATCCCCTCTACGTCCAACCCTCGCTGGGCGATGTCCGTGGCTACCAACACCCGGGTTTTTCCATCGGAGAAACGCTCCAAAGCCCGGGTCCGATGGCGCATCTGCCGGTCCGAGTGCATCGCATCGGCACGGATACCGGCCCGCTCCAGGCGCGACGTGAGCGTGTCCGCTCCCACCTTTGTCCTGCAGAAGACCAGAACCTGGTTCCATCCGGATTCCTCCAGGAGTTTCAAAAGAAGGTCCGGTTTCTTCTCCGGTTTCACCGAATACACGACCTCCGAGATACCCTCGGCGGTGGTCCCCGAGGGCGCCGCCTCGAGCCAGATGGGGTCGTTCGTGAGTTGAAGAGCGAGAGCATGAACGCCGTTCGGCATGGTAGCGCTGAACAGCATGGTCTGCGGCTTACCTTTGATCCCTCTCCGGACATCCTCGATCTGCGGTCTGAACCCCATGTCCAGCATGCGATCGGCTTCATCCAGGACGAGGGTCCTGAGACCCGCGAGATTCACCCTTCGTTTCCCCATGTGGTCGATGAATCGGCCCGGGGTGGCCACGATGATCTCTACGCCTTTTCTCAAGGCTTCCTCCTGGGGTCCATAGGAGACGCCCCCTACAATGGAGGCTACCCGAACGGACGTGCCCTTCGCCAACGCTTCTGTGTCCTCCGCCACCTGCTGAGCCAACTCCCGGGTGGGGCACAGGACCAGGACCTGGAGCCCTTCACCGGCGAGGATTCTCTCCAGGGAGGGGATCATGAAGGCCCCCGTCTTCCCCGTCCCGGTTTGAGCCACCCCCACGATATCTTTGCCTTCCAAGGCAGGGGGAATGGCTTTCCACTGGATCGGTGTGGGCTCAACCCAACCCAGGGCCTCCACCGCCGCCAGCTGTTCTTCAGACAGGGACAGCTCCCTGAACAACTCCACCTTCGACAAAACTCCACCTCCGTTCATGACTCAACCCCGTCGAGCCGGGGTTGTTGCCCCCGCTGAAGCGGGGTTGTGGCCCCCGCTGAAGCGGGGTTGTGGCCCCCGCTGAAGCGGGGTTGTTGCCCCCGCGGAGGCGGGGTTGTGGCCCCCGTCGAGCCGGGGTTGTGGCCCCCGTCGAGCCGGGGTTGTTGCCCCCATAGAGCGGTTTTTCCATGACCCTTAAATGTACCGGATTTCAGAAAAAACTGCGCGGATTCCTGGGCGACAGTGCGCGGGGGGCCCAAATCGGTGAATGGAGTGGACCCAAAGACATGGATCGGTTTTATTCCTGAGTTGGCGTATCCCGCGCCTCAACCCTCACCCCTAAGAGGAACCTTCGGCATGCCTCAGGAGATCTCGGTCCTTTTCGTCTGTCTCGGCAACATCTGCCGCTCCCCCCTGGCGGAGGGAGTATTTCGGCATCTCCTCGACGAGGAGGGACTTTCGGAACGGTTCCAGGTCGACTCGGCTGGAACGGGGGGCTGGCACGTCGGTGAGAGCCCTGATCACAGGGCCATGCGGAGTGCAGCCACCCATGGCGTTACTCTGGGCGGCCACTCCCGACAGATCCAACCTGAGGACTTTCGGCGTTTCGGTTACATCGTCGCCATGGACCGGTCCAACCTCTCCCACCTTCAGCAGTACCGGGAGGGCGTCGGTGGGAAGGCGGCTCTTTATCTCTTGAGGGAGTTCGATCCCGAAGGCGGCCCTGGAGCAGAGGTCCCGGACCCCTACTACGGCGGTCCGAACGGCTTCGAGGAGGTTTACGAGATGGTGGATCGGTCCTGTAGGGAGCTCCTGAATCACATCCTGGAAGAGCACGGAGCCGGCGCATGACCCTTCCAACCACTGTCGTACGGGGAGTCGAGTCTGCTCTGGAAGACCACACGGGAAAGACCGTGCGGATCGACTCCGCCACACCGGTGGGAGGTGGATGCATCAATCCGTCGGCGAAGGTCATCACAGATTCCGGGGAGGGTTATTTCCTCAAATGGAATCCCACATCCCCGCCGGAGATGTTCCATGCCGAGGTAGATGGGCTGAAAGCCCTGAAGGATCCTGGGGTCCTGAAGGTTCCGGAAGTGGTAGACTCAGCCGGCTCTGGGACGCCCGAAGACCCAGCCTGGCTTCTCATGGAATTCATTCCACCGGGGAGGCCGGACTCCCACTACGGCCGGCGGCTGGGTGAAGGATTGGCGGCACTGCACAGCTCGGCCGCCCCACCCAACGATGTCCATGGGGATACGCCCTTCTTTGGATGGCACCGGGCCAACTTCATTGGGTCTTTGCCTCAACAGAACGACAAGTCAGAAGACTGGATCAGATTCTGGCGTGACCTACGACTCGAGCCACAGCTCAAGATGGCTCGGGACCGTGGCCACTTCACGGGGCCGGACGGCCGGACCATGGAGGATCTCTTGTCACGGCTGGACGAGGTCATGGCCGGGAGCGAGAAAGGGGGCCCTGCCCTGCTCCACGGGGATCTCTGGAGTGGGAACTTCTACGCCGACTCCTCTGGAAGTCCGGTCCTCATCGACCCCGCTGTCTATCGGGGAGTTGGAGAGGTGGATTTGGCTATGATGGAGCTCTTCGGGAGCTTCCCTCGGGGGTTCAGGGAGGGGTACAGCGAGAAGAGGAAGTGGGCTCCCGAGTATGATGCGTTTCGCCGGGACCTCTACCAGCTGTACTACCTTCTGGTCCACGTGAACCTGTTCGGGGGAAGTTATGTGGCCGGATCCATGGCCGCAGCCGAACGGGCCCTCGCGTACTAACCGAGAGACTTCACAGCCTCCCCCAACCGGTTGATGGCCTTCTCCAATAGCTCATCTGACGTGGCGTAGCTCATTCTCACATACCGGTCGTCCCCAAAAGCCACCCCAGGCACCATGGCGATTTCCGCGTCTTCCAGGAGCCATTTGCATACGGCACTGGAGTCTGACATGCCTTCCCGGAACAGAGAGTCCACCCGGAAGAAGAGATAGAACGCTCCATTCGGTTTCACGTAGGGTAGGCCCGGGACGAGCTCGGCGAAGAGGCGGGTGACCAGGTCTCTCCTCCGTCGGAAAGCGTTCACCATCCCGTTTACCTCAGCCTCGGCGCGATCTCTTTCGGTATACGCTGCGAGGGCAGCTTCCTGGGCCGGGGAAGAGGGGTTGGAGGTGGTGTGGCTCTGGAAGGCCGACATCTTCTTTGCCAGCTCCGCGGAGGAGTAGGTGAAGCCGATGCGCCAGCCCGTCATGGCAAAGGCTTTGGAGACGCCATCCACCAGGACGAAGTCGCCCAAAGACCCCTCGGGGAGGTTCAGTATCCCGGCGGCCGGCCCATCTCCCAGAAAATTGATGTACCGGTAGATCTCGTCGGCTATGAGCCACACCCCCCGGTCACGGGCCCACTCCGCGACTGCCTTCAACTCTTCGTGAGAGTAGACACCCCCGCTCGGATTGGACGGAGAGCAGAGGATCAGACCCTTGGTGCGATCCGTGAGGGCCGATTCCAGGTCTTCCGGGGTCAGCAGGAAGTCCCGCTCTTCGGCACCGGAGATAAAGACGGGCTCCGCCCTGCTGAGGGTGACGATCTGGGGATAGGAGGTCCAATACGGTGAACCGATGAGGACCTCGTCGCCGGGGCCAAAAAGGGAAAAACAAGCATTGAAGAGGGAATGTTTGGCGCCGTTGCTCACGACGACCCCATTCCAGTCCATCTCTCGTCCGAATTTGAGATGGAGGTCCTCGGCGATGGCCTGCCGTAGCTGAAGCGTCCCCGGGGCGGGGGTATATCGGGTTTTTCCCTCCCGGATCCCTTTGACGCCGGCGTCTGCTATCCACTCGGGCGTATCGAAGTCCGGCTCTCCAGCACCGAGATTGATAATGTCCCGACCCTCCGCCTTGAGTTGCTTGGCCAAAGAACTCACCGCAATGGTGGCCGATGGCTGAAGGCGCTGGATGTTTTGTGAGAGATCCAATTGAGGCTCCTCTTCTTTTCTCTCCTCATAGCCCTTCCCAACCGACGGCTGAGAAGACCCCCTCACCCTTCAGTTTCACTTTGCACCGCATCACGGTGCTGTGTGGAAGAGAAGGAGAAATAAAAGCAAACCCCGAGCCACCTCCGCGTCAACGGTTTTCAGTTGGGCTCTGTTGCCCCCCCAAGCATCGGTACCCACATTCGGACATGAACGAACCCGGGATCCTTTCGCTTTTCTATGACTATGTGGATCCGGCTTCCTTTGTGTTGGAGAACCGACTGAGGAAGCTGGAAAGCCGCGGACTCTTTTCCCTGGCCCTGGAACCGTTCGAGCGCTCCATACCACCTGCCCCCCTTCTGGATCCAGAAGAGGCCGGGATGGCCGGCCACTGGGAGGCCATGATTCACGACGGTGGCAAACTGGGGTTGGAGTTGGCCCGGCCCTGGATCGTGCCGTGGAGCAGAAAAGCTCATGAATTGGCCCTCCAAGCCAAGAAAGAGGGTTGCTTTCAGGAAATCCACGAAGCACTCTTCCAGGCCTATCTTGTGGAGGGCTTGGACATCGGCCGGATTGATGTCCTGGTGGATCTGGGCCGAAGGTTCGGAATGGACCCTACCGACACCAGGGCAGTCCTGGACGTGGATCTACACACAGCCTCGGTGCTGGAAAAGCGCCAGAGGGCTCTACGCGTCGGGGTGGCCGGGCCCCCGACCCTGCGATGGCAAGAGGAAAGCTTGGTGGGATACCCGGACGAAAAAACCCTGGAGGAGTTCTTATCCCTCCGGGACAGAAGGGAAACCTGAACCGGTAAGGAACAATGGCTGGTTATCAGAGAAAGACGGCGCTGGACCCGAAGGAGGTCCTGGAAAAGGCCGACGAGGTGATTCCCGAGGTCGTGGGGCTCACGAGATCGAACGTCACCTCCCACGGTGCGAGGTTCTCCGGAGAGGAGGGCACTGTGACCTTTTCGGTTCACCGACACGGGCCCTATACCGACGTGGTGGCGTCGACCGACAGGTTGCGAACCTCCCGCCTCGACTATGAGATCCAGAAGTTCCTCAATCTTCTTCCCTACGAGCCCGGAGACCCTGGGGATCCGGGCTCAGGCGAAAACGGCTAAGGGGCCGGCGTACTCATGGAGTCCTTTGAAGAACTGGGGGTAACCCCGGAGCTGGTCGATGCCCTGACGGCTGAAGGAGTCGAAGTAGCCACTGAGTTCCAAGATGCAGCCATACCCGTCCTCCTGCGGGGGAACCCCGTCCTCGCACAGGCCGGATCAGGGGCCGGGACTCTCCTCGCCTACGGGGTCCCTCTTCTCCAGAGGGTGGATGCCGAGGCTGGATCCCCTCGGGCCTTTGTTCTGGCATCCTCGGTCGAGGCCGCCTCCCGCCTTGCCGCTTCCCTCTCGAGGATTGCGCAGGTGACCGGCCATCGGATCGGAGCCTTGGATTCGGGCTGGGCCCTCCCTGAGGTGGCGAGCATCCTCTTTGCCACGCCAGAAGACCTTTTGAGGGCCGTGAAGAGTTCTCGTCTGTCCCTGGAGGAAATCCAGGGGGTGGTCGTGGACGGCTTCAACGGCATGGAACCGAAGAGCCGTGATGCCTTGGAGACTCTGTTTAGTTCCCTTCCAAAAGAAGCCCAACGGGTCCTGCTGGCGCAGCCCTTTTCCGAGGAGGCTGAAGCCTTCGGCAAGGCTCATTTCAGCAAGGCCGTGCACCTTCCGCCCAAAGCAGCCCTGGCTGGAGACGGGACGCCGCCACCCAGGCGTGGCGAGGTTTTCTACCGGGTCGTCAGCGAGGGGAAGGAGCCCGAGCTCCTCCAGGTCGTGAGCTCCGCCTTCGACGAAGGAACCCATCACGTCCTGCTTTTCTTCAGGACCGAGGACCAAGCGGCAGACGTAGGAGATGTCCTTGGCCTCCATGGTTACCAGTCCGGGGTCGTGGGTGACGCAGCGTCCCCCGTCTGGCTGGCGGCGGACGAGCTCAAGGCCAGGAAGGTCCTGGACGACTGGCCCGATCCGTCGCAGGTACTGACGTTGAGTGTCGACGTCCCGCCGGAACCCGATGTTCTGGATCGACGTCACGGGGGCCAGGAGCCATCCGTGATACTCGTCCGGGCGCGGGAGCTTCCACACCTCCGGGACGTAGCCCGGCAAACTGGCTACCGGCTCGTGCCCAGCAAGGAACCCATTCCCATGCGGGTGTCCGGAGAACTAGAACGGTTGCGAAGCCTACTTGGGAGGGCCGTCAAAGAAGAGGAGCTGGCACCGTTCTATCTCGCCCTGGAACCTCTCTTCCAGGCCCATTCTCCGGCTGAGGTCGCCGCGGCCGCCATGGCCCTCCTGAATCGTCGCCAGTTGCAGGGGAAGAGCCAGGATGCAGGAGGGTCCATGGAGGAACCAGGCGAGCCCTTATCCGGCCCGCCTCCAAAAACCTGGGTTCGCCTCTTCGTGGCCGTGGGAGAAAAGGACGGGGTCGGACCCGGTGATCTCTTGGGAGCCATCGCCGGTGAGGCCGGGGTGGAAGGCTCTCAGGTGGGAAAGATCGAGATCCGGGAGACATACTCCCTCGTGGAGGTTGTTCCCAACGTAGCGGACAAGATCATTCGTAGCCTGAACGGGACCACCATTCGAGGGCGGGCGGTACGGGTGGACCATGATCGAGGAGGGCCACGGGGCCGGGGAGGACCTGGGTCCCGGCCCCGTCGAAAGCTGAAAGGCGATCGGCCCCGCGATTCCTGATCGTCGCTACCGTTACTCTATCCAGCCTGGAGCTTCAGGAGGACCATGCGCCGATATTCCACCCGGTTCATAGGGACCGCCCTTTTCTTCTGCTCCATCCTCCTGGTGGGTGCCATAGGATACGTGTGGATCGAGGGTTGGTCCTGGGGCGACTCCATCTATATGACCCTGATTACCCTCACGGCCGTCGGCTATGACGAGGTTAACCCCTTATCCCCAGCCGGGCGGACGTTCACGGGTCTCATACTATTCGGGGGGATCACGGGTTTGGGTCTGTGGTTCGCTTTCCTCACCTCCTTGATCGTCGAGTTGGACCTGGCGAAGGCTTTTCGGAGGCGGCGGATCGAAAAAGAGGTCAAGAAAATGAAAAACCACGTCATCGTTTGTGGGGCCGGTCGGACGGGAAGTCAGGTCATAGAAGAGCTTCTCATGGCCGGGGAGTCCTTTGTGGTGATCGAGCGGGACCGGCAAAAAAACGAAGAACTCGAGGAACTCCTTCCGGACATCAGTGTCATCGAAGGGGACGCCACCGTAGACCACTTCCTGGAAGAGGCCGGTATCCACACGGCCAGGGGCCTCATCGCCTGCCTCAGCCAGGACACGGACAATCTCTTCGTTTGCCTCTCGGCCAGGGATCAAAAGCGCGACCTGGAGATTGTGGCCCGAGCTTACGAAGAGGAGACAGTCCCGAAGCTCTACCGGGCGGGAGCCAACCATGTGGTGAGCCCCAACGCCAGCGGCGCCATTCGTATGGCCTCCTACATGCTCCGGCCCGTTGTGGTGTCTTTCCTGGACGTGGCGACCCGATCACCGGACCTGACGCTGAGGATGGAGCAGGAGAGGGTATCCGAATCGTCCCCCCATGTGGGTCAGGCCTTGGCGGACATCAAGCTGCCCCATTACACGGGCCTCATCGTCATCGGCATTCGCAAGAAGAACCCGCCCGAGGCCGTGGAAGACTACACGTATGTCTTCAATCCGCAGGCGGACACCCGCCTGGACGCGGGGGACATCATGATCGTCTTGGGGAAACCGGATCAGATCGACAAACTGAGGAAGTTCGTCAATCCCTGACCTCCGGGATCAGCGGGCTGAGATTAGGACGCAAAGCCGAGACGACCCCCGGGGATCTTCCCCGAGGGTCGGGCTTCATTCAGGCCGGAAAGGTCGCTCTATTCTTCTTCCTTCTTCTTCCCGTTGAAGAGCTTCAGAAGGAAGTACACGGCCAGAAAGACCAAACCAACCTTAAAGGCCAACCCAAGAAATCCAACGAACACTCCCGCCATTACCTTCCACAAGACAATGACGGCCGCTCCGGTCAGGAGCACCTTGCCCACGGGTTGCATCTTCTCCTCCGATGTGGGGACTCATCAGAACTCCAGAACTCTCTACGGAGCTGGAACTACCACAGTTTCAGTCCTCCCGCCCTTTTTCGCCATGGTTTCGCCCGTCCTGACCCATCTGGCACGAACCATGGACATGAGAGTCTCGGGAAGTCCAGTGGAAGAATCCCGCCCGGGTCGAAGATCCAGACCCAGGCGTGGTGCTTCCTGGAAGAGGGCCTTCGGGTCCCTGGAAAACTACCGGCGCAACTGACCACTTATTCACACTTCTGACCACATCGCCCGCTCAGGCGCCCTTCCCTACGTCACGGGCCGTCATCGGCCCACTCAGATTTCTTTTCTCAAGGAGGCGCCCATGAAAACCCCATCACCTTCCCGCCCATTCGCTTGGGGGGTCATCATCATCCTGGGCATCGGCCTGCTTCTGCCAACCCAGGAGCTGCCTGCTCAGGACGGCCCCGGTTGTTTTGCGGTGGACCAGGACGACCAGCCCCGGGACTGCACCTTCCTGGAGGAGCACGGAGCTTGCCTCTGGAATGCGCTGGACTCCTACGGAACGTGTAGGAATGAGTCGGACGGATTCCTCGATCGTGCCGCGTGTGAAATCGGTGTACAGGTGGATCTCCTGGCCTGCAACCTCGGCATGCCTGTCAGGCTGGTGAAATCCCTTCTGAGTTGATGAGGACGGGGTGGGGGCAACCCCACCCCTCCCCTTTCACCCCTTTCCGAACGCGAAATGCGGTTGTCCCATCGAACCATGGATCGGTGCTCAGGAAGACGGAATCCTTCCTGAATGACAATACAGCCGCCGAAAAAAAACCTCCGAAAAGCAGTAACGCTGGGATGTCTTGCCTTGATCGTCATGCCCCTGGCTTTAAGCTGGATTCTCGCGCGGCTCGCCCAGCCGAACGCCCCTCTCCCTTCCAAGGGGGAACTCTCCTGGAATCGAGACCTGGGTGATTACCGGGAGTCGCAGGGGCCCCCCGCCGTGGTAAGCGTCTCACCCGCCCTCGGAAGCTTCGTCCTTCCGGAGGTCCTTTCGGTGGAGGACGCAGTGGAGTGGAACGATGGATGGATTCTCCTGGATAGGAGGCTGGGGAAGATCCACTTCTTAAGTGCTTCCTCAGGTTTGGTCCGAAGTTTGGGGCGGGACGGCGTGGGACCAGGAGAATTGAAGGACCCGGTGGCGTTGGCCGTGGAGGACTCCCTGATCTGGATCGTGAATCAGCGGGGGGCCGTTCTGGATCGCTTCTCCATCACCGAAGGGTTCCAAGACCGCCACCGAATTTTGGGTGGTGGATGTCTCGTCGGCCTGACCAAGGGGCTGGGGGCCCTCCCCGAACACGGGCTCTTCCTCCTTCGGGTCTGCCCCGCAACGCTTCCAGGTCCGGGGACGGCATCGGTGGACAGACTCCAGCTCGAAGGTTCCCTATCCCCGTTCCTATCCCTCCCCCTGGGCAGGTCGGGCTCGAGACGGCTTCATCTCCTCCGACACCCGGCCCTGGCCGCCGGTGGAAAAAGCCTCTTTCTGGGCACCTGGGACACCCCATGTATCGCAGAGTTCGACCGAGGCGGGACACTGATCGGTCGTAGGTGTCTCCCGGAATACGCTCGGCCAGCCACTCCGGAAGAGGAGCGGTCGGGCCTGGAGGGACGGTTGAAGCGGATCACTGAAATGGGTTTCCTACCTCTCGAGATTCCAGAATACCTTCCCTGGTTCGACCGGGTTTTCGCCACCTCGTCTGGCATTGCTGTGCGGAGGGTCCGCGGGGAACATGAGCGAGACCTGGTCCTCCTGCCCCCAGAGGGAGGTAGTTCGGTCACCGACCTACTCTTCCCGGCGAACACCTTTGTGGGGGATCGAAGCATCCTGGCGGTTCGGGATCTCCTCCAGGGCACCCAAATCCAGGTCTTCCCGAACCCTTGGCACTAGGGAACCTCTGCGCAACTGGCGTCCGGAGCCCCCCCGGGGTGCCTGACTAGGCAATCGGAAGCGGCCCTGCCCGGATCGGGGCGGGGCTGTGTCGTCATTCCAACCGGTACTTTTGAAGCCTTTGCCGAAGTGTGTTTCTGGCCATGCCCAGCTCCCGGGCCGCTCTGCTCTTGTTCCCCCGGGCTTTGGCAAGAGCCGAAAGAATGATCTCACGTTCTTCATCCGCCGTCCCGGAGAAAGCGTACCGCCGCTGGGCCGATTCTTCCGCGGCATCCCGACCCTCAGCCCAAGGCCCACCCGGCACATTCGATGCCCTCTGACCGGCCATGGCCTCGGCTGCAAGCAAGGCTTCGACCTCCATGACCCCTCCCTCGGAAAAGATGAGGGCGGCTTCAAGAACATGGGAGAGCTCCCGAATGTTCCCGGGCCAGGACCGGCCTTCCAGGTACTCCAGCGCAGAAGGAGAAAGCGTCGCGGAAGTTCGCCCGTGACGGTCCCTGAGCCTTCGGAGGAAACGGCGGATCAGAAGGGGGATGTCCTCTCTCCTATCCCTGAGGGATGGCATGTGGCAAACGAGAAGTGCCAGGCGGTGGAACAACTCCCGGCGAAACCCGCCTTCGTTCATCTCCTTTGGCAGGTCCCGGGACGTAGCCGCCAACACGCGGACGTCCACGCGCTGGGTCCCCTCTCCACCCAACCGCCTGACCTCACCCTCCTCCAGAGCTGTCAGAAGCTTCGCCTGTTGAGACGTAGTGAGTTCACCGACCTCGTCCAGAAATAGTGACCCGCCCTGGGCCTGTTCGATGATCCCCTTCCGCCCATCTCGGGCCCCGGTAAAGGCACCCCGCTGATGCCCGAAAAATTCGCTCTCGAAGAGGGAATCGGGAATCCCTGCGCAGTTGATGGCCTGGAACGGTTTTGAAGCCCGA
>JBDHGR010000020.1:0-18246 GCA_039589815.1 Gemmatimonadota bacterium
GGTCCAGGCGGATGACGGCGAATCCTGCCGGCGTCGGCTCGCCGGATCCCCGGAACGGTCGTCGGCCGATGACCCACTGGCGGGAGCCGAGGTAGTACTCCCCGATTCCCACGTTATTTCCGCGGCTCCTCTCATAGCCAAGGCGCTGAAGCTGATCCTGGACGGCGCTCCGATCAGGTCGGTCTCCCCGGGAGATTGTGAGAGGTCGTGCGTACACACGAGTAGCTGCGCCCTCTGAAGAGAGGGGATCCAGCTGGGCGCGGACCAAGGCCTCGCCACCCATGAGAAGGATGGGGAGCACCACCAGAAGAACGAAGGCTCGGCGTATGTGCCTGCCTCCGGGCCGGACCAGGAGCCGGTCCCGAAGCGCCATGGAAACCTTCCTCGGTTTGGACTCTTCAGGGGATCAGCAGCGTCACCCGTCTTTACGTGTCAAAGGATTGGATTGTGTCGAAGGGGGGTGGGGTTGCATCAGGAGGGGGATTTTTCAGCGGGACCGTGGACCCCTACAGCCCGATGAACTCGATGGCTACCCCGCAAAGGAGGATCGTGATGCCAGCCAGTGCGTGGCCCCACCGCTGCGCTCGAGGCAAGCGAATCCGACTGACTCCCTCCAAGCTGGCAAGAACCATCACCAACATGGTGGCCACCGTAGCGCCACCAAAGGTCCCGGTGACCAGGAGGAGGGCGCCCCAGCTTTCCGTTGCGGCCGGGAACATGAGAAGGGGGATCAGGGCTTCACAGGGTCCGAGGAGGAAGATCACGAAGAGAACCCAGGGGGTAATGGTGGCCCCTGATTGCGTAGGGTGGGGATGAAGGTGTTCTCCCGCATGGACGTGCTCATGGAGATGGACCGTTCCATTTGCATGGGCGTGCACGTGGATGTGCTTCTGGCCTCGGAAGGCCTTTCGAATACCCCAGGTCGCGTAGAGCAGGCCGAATAGGATGAGACCCCATGCAGCCCAGGATCCCCGAGAGGCCTCGAAGGCCTCCAGGCGAGAGAGGGAGAGCCCAAAGACGATCCCCACCATCCCCAGCACCACCGATCCGACTACATGGCCCAACCCGCAGAGGCCCGTGACAAGAAGGGCCTTCCGGCGCGACCAGGATCCCACCCGGGCCATGGCCACGAACGGCAGGTAATGGTCCGGCCCCAGGACCGTGTGAATGAACCCGATGGAAAGGGCCGAAGCCAGGAGAATGGTAGTTGAGGATCCCATGAATTCGAACATAGCGACGGTTCGGATAATGACAAACCCTGAGTCTCCGAGCTTCCCCACCGCCACGGGTAAGCGATAGTTTCCAGGCACATACTCCTTTCGGGCAGGTACAGGAGGATCATGGACCAAGGCCTTCCCATTATTGACCCGTCTCTCGTTCCCCAGGCGGTCGTGGACAAATCCGCGGCAGCAGGCAAACTGGCTGCCCTGAAAGAACACCTGTCCTCCAGGGTGAAGGACGGGGTTCTGGTTGCGTTCTCAGGGGGAATGGACAGTGGTTTCCTACTCTGGGCAGCCACCGAGGTCAGCGCGGAGGCTGGCGGGCGGGTGATGGCACTGACCACCACCAGCCCCAGCACTCCCACCCGGGACAAAGACGACGCCAGGTCGTTCTCCCATCTCCTTGGCGTTGAGCACCTCTGGGAGGAGAGCCAGGAAATGTCCCTCCCGGAGTATTCACTGAACGATCGGGAGCGATGCTACCACTGCAAGGCCGAGCTGTTCCGGATCACCGGGAGGATCGCCGATGAGGCTGGTTTGCGGTGGGTCCTCTACGGGTACAACGCCTCGGATCACCGGGACGACCGCCCGGGGCACCGGGCCGCGGAGGAGGCCGGGGCCCTGACGCCCCTATCCGATGCTGGCCTCACCAAGCCGGAGATCAGCCACCTCATGCAGGAAGCTGGTCTCCCCTTGTCTGGAAAACCGGCAAGTCCCTGTCTGAGCTCCCGGATTATGACTGGAATTGAGATCACGCCCGATAGGCTTCGAGACATCGAGGAGCTGGAGGCCATTCTCCGACAGGCCGGTTCCACCACCCTCCGGGTCAGAGTATGTCGGGAAGAAGGCGATTCCCTTTTTCTCCGCGTGGAAGTGCCACCCGAGGAGATGGAGTACGTCCTGAGTTGTCGGGAGGAGCTCCAGGCGGAGGGGATCCGGCGGGGATACCGGTGGGTGACCCTGGACCTGGGAGGCTACCGCACAGGAGGTGGCGTGTCATGACGCCCGAAGAGATCAAAGCGCTTCTGGAGGGGGTCGCCGACGGAAGCGTTCCGTCATCGGAAGCGATGGCCAGGTTGAAGGACGGCCCACTCCGGCAGGATGAGCTGTCTTTCGCCACCCTGGACCACCACCGGCACCTTCGCCAGGGACTGGCCGAGGTGGTGTACGGCGAGGGCAAGACCGTCGATGAGATCCTGGAGATCGCCGAGCGGTTGTCGGCCCCCGGGGTCCCGGTCCTCCTGACCCGACTCGACCCGGAGAAGATGGAGGCTCTCGGGGAGAGATTCCCCAACGCGCGGCACAACGAGAGGGGCCGCACGTGCCTTGTTCATCCCCCTGGGGAAAAGGGACCAGCCGACGGGGTTCCTTTTGTAGCGGTTGTATCAGGAGGAACGGCGGACCTTCCCGTGGCGGAGGAAGCGGTGGAGGTATGCGTGGCCATGGAGGTCCCGGTTCATCGCATCTATGACGTCGGCGTTGCCGGACTCCATCGGATCCTCTCCAAGATCGGAAAGCTCCGGGAGGCTGCTGCAGTGGTGGTCGTGGCCGGGATGGAGGGGGCCCTCCCAAGTGTGGTAGGCGGTCTGGTGGGATCTCCTGTCTTCGCCGTCCCCACTTCCGTGGGATACGGAGCCAGCTTCCAAGGCCTGGCAGCTCTCCTTGCCATGCTGAACTCCTGCGCCCCAGGGGTCACCGTCTCCAACATCGACAATGGGTTTTCTGCCGGGATCGCTGCTGCCCGCGTCGCGAAGGCCGTGGCTTCGGCTCAGCAGCAGGAACGGTCCCCACACCCCTCATCAACCGGGTAGTCTCCCGATGACCATGCGAACCCTTTACCTCCAAAGCTTCGCCGGCATCGCCGGGGACATGTTCACTGCGGCATTTCTGGATGCCGGTCTCGTGGATCCAGAGGCGATAAAAGCCGTCCCGAACCTCATCAAGGCCCCGGAGGTAAGGGTGGAGGTCACCGACACTCAGAGGGCCAATGCCCGTTTCAAGAGTGTTCGAGTGATTGCTCCTGGCGACGAGGGCGCCAAGGATCACCACCACGTCGGAGAGGGACACAGCCACCACCACCACCACTATTCAGGCCTGATGCGCCAGTTGGAAGAATCGGATCTGGATCCGGCTGCCGTGGAGTTCGCGCTTCGGGTTTTCCGGCTCCTGGCGGAAGCCGAGGCCGATTCCCACGGAGTCCCGGTGGAGAAGGTCGCCTTCCACGAGGTGGGAGCCGTGGACTCGGTCGTGGACGTGGCCATGGCCGGGGTGTGCCTGGCGACGGTGGCCCCGGACCGGGTTTTGGCCTCACCGGTAAAGCTTGGCCGGGGTACCATCCAGATCCAGCACGGGACCTATCCGGTCCCACCCCCAGCCTCGGCTCGCCTGGCCGTGGGGATGCCGGTGGCTCCCGTCCCGAACGCCATAACCCGTCCGAACGTGGAGCTCTCAACGCCCACGGGACTCGCGATCCTGAAAGCTCTCGAGCCCCAGTTCGTGGATGCCTGGCCTCCCGGGACCCTGTTGGCCCAGGGATCCGGGGCGGGCACGAGGGATCTCGGCACTTATCCGAACGTGTTCCGGGTAGCTTTGCTCGAGCAGTCCGATTCGCCCGGGCAAGCAGATATAGGTCCAACGTCGGATACGGCGGCTGACCAACCCTCAACGACCTTCTTCCCGGGCGATTCGCCCTACGAAACGGACACGGTCATGGAGATCCGCTGCAACGTGGATGACCAGACCGGAGAGCGAACGGCCTGGCTCATGGAGAAAGGCCTGGAGCTTGGCGCTTTGGACGGTTGGGTGGTGCCACAGGTGGGAAAGAAAGGGCGGCCGGCAGCCTGCATGGCGTTCCTGGTGACGCCGGACGACGTGCCCATTCTCGCAGACTTCCTACTCCGCCACAGCTCCACGTTCGGGGTGCGCTTTGCCCCCTGGAACCGATTCAAGTTGTCCCGGGAAGAGGAGATTCGTGAGACGCCCCACGGCCCCCTGTCTTTCAAGGTCGGGCGAACGAGGAACGGGGAGAAGGTGAAGGAGAAACCGGAGTTCGAGGACCTGAAAAAGATTTGGGAAGAGGATCCGGACGCTTAATCCCAGTCCGGGAACTCCGGGGTCTGCCCTTGCGACCACCTCCTGAGGGCCTCTCGCTGGGGCTCGGTAAGTACAGCTTCCGGGTGCATCCTCAGGTAATCGGAGAGGGGCATGGTCCCCTTTTCCACCTCCTCCCAAATCTCTTCCCTGGCTTCGTTCTGATCTTCCTCCAGAAGGCCTTCCCATTCGGAGAAATTCATGGTTTCTCTTGCAGTCCGGACGTTCCGCGCGATCCACCACGACACCGGGGCCACACGGCTGTACCACGGCCATCGGGTTTCGTTGGAATGGCAGTCGTAACAAGCACCTCTGAGGATCTCCATGACGTGGTCCGGGGGTGAAATCTCCCCTGTCACAGCGGGATTCGAACGTTCCACCGGCACGAATTGAATCCCGACCAGCCCCAAGGCCCCGAGCCAGAGAAGGCCTTTGAAGACTCTACCCATCAGGCATCCATCTGCTGGTCGTCCTCCTGGCCGTCGGGTTGGTTAAAGCCCGAGGCACCCGTCTTGAAGAATGACGCATCCATTGGGTATCCGGCGACCTTCGCCTCGATTGATGCGATTTGGGCGCTGTTCAAGGGCTGGAATTCAGCCGCGGCAGCGATGTTCTCCTCGAGTTGGGCGACGTCGTCACAGCCGACGATGACCGTGCTGATGGGCTGGTTGAAGGTCCAGGCCAGAGCCTCCTTCATGGAGGTCAATCCACCCTCCTGGAAGATCCGACCCCGGGCCGGAATCTTCATGGCGATGACGCCCATGCCCTTCTCATTGGCCAGGGGTAGGAGCTTGTCCATGAAAGGACGGTGGTACTTGTCGGCGGGGTTCAGGGCCATGAGGATCGTGTCGAAGTCGAACCTGTTCAGGCCCTCGATGAGCACGTCCGGGTCTGCGTGGCCGGTGATCCCCAGGTTCTTCACGATGCCCTCTTCCCTTGCCTTCAAAAGGGCATGGATGGCGCCGTCGTCGGAGAAGATCTGATCCAGCTGCTCGATGCGGCTGATGTTGTGCAGCTGCCAGAGGTCGAGGTGATCTGTCTGGAGGGATTCCAGGCTTTGCTCCAGGAGGCCTAACGAGCCGTCTCGAGTCCGGTTGTGAGTCTTGGTGGCGAGGAAGACTTCATTCCGGCGGGAGGCCATGACCTTTCCGATGTACCTTTGGCTGATTCCCCTCCCGTACGAAGCCGCCGTATCGATGTAGTTCACTCCCAGGTCGATGGCCCGGTTGATGATGGCCTCCGACTCGGCGTCGGTGTCGGGGCGCTCGATGGTGGCCTGCCCGCCAAGGCTAAAGAGCCGGACCACGTGGCCCGTCTTTCCCAGAGGCCTTTCGGGCATAGGAGGCGGCGCGGCGGTGCCGGTCACTTCGGCTGCTCCCGCTTCGGGAACCTTGTTTCCCAGAACAAATCCGGCGGTCCCGGCACCTGTCACCTTCATGAAATCGCGGCGTGAGAATTTGCTGTCAGACATGGCCTTGCCTCCTTGGGAGTTACGTTCTCGTCAGGAAATATCTAAGCTGGGACGGAATCGGCAAGGAGAAACTTGACGGGGAGCGGTCCTTCCCTTTCGAGCGGGCCGAGAGAAGAAAGCCCCTCCCCTGGTAGTAGTAGGGTGCCGCCGGTGAGGGTTGGGCCCAAGGAGAGGGGCCGGTACCGGGAACGGCGCTGGTTCGCCCCGGTGCAGTCCAACTTTGATCTAGCCCTTAGTTTCCGCCCCCCTCCACCACCGCCCGTTCTATCCGATCCAGGAGGGGGAACTCGGCACTCAGGTACTCATCCCCCATCGCAATGGCCATGGCCGCATAAACACCCTCCCCACCCCGGGTCGGGCTCTCGCCGTACCCCGAGTACAGGGAATCCACGACTTCCATCCCTTCGATGACCTCGCCAAAGGGTGAGAAGCCCTGGCCGTCCAGGCTCCGGTTCTCGTCGGTGTTGATGAACACCTGAACCGTTCGTGTGTTGGGTTCATTCTTCGAAAAACTGACCCGGCCCCGAAGATTCGGCTTCCTCACGGGTTCATCATCCATGGTGGCCTGACGCCAGAACTGGTTCACCCACGGGTCTCCATGGATCCCGAATTCGGCCATGAATCCATCCATGACCCTGTGGAAGGTGACGCCGTCGTAGTAACCGCCCTTCACCAGGTTGTAGAAGCGCTCGGCTCCGAGGGGGGACCATTCCCGCGTAACCTGAATCCGGATGACTCCCTTCGTGGTCTCCAATCGGGCCACAAAGGTCTCCGGTGCGGTGGCCGAGAAGTTCTCGGGCTGGATGAGGGGGTTGGGCGGGGGCCCTCCCGCTTCTTCCGCGGATTCTCCGCCGCAGCTCAGAACGGGAAGCAAGGCCAGGGAGAAAAGAAAGGACCGGAGGGCAGAACTTCGGAAGGTCGCAGAGGGATGCCGCATGAGCCGGGACTCCGTATGGGGGCTCTCGTTGTTGGGGCAGGGTGGGGGATGAAAACCCTGTCCGCAAGGAGGTTGGTCGGGCGTCACATGCGCCCGCACCTGTCGGCGCAGCAGTCCGCTACGGGGAGGTCAGGACTCGGAAGGCCCTATGTGTATTGCCGAGCCGTGCCCGGGGATACACACTGTAAGAACCAGGCCATTCCCTTCCGAACCGAAGCAGGAGGTAGGGTGAAGCGCGTCGAGGGTCTCTCCAAGCTCACCGGACGTGAGCGATTCGTCGACGACCTTCCCATGGACGGTGCCTTGTGGGGTGGCACGGTCAGGAGTCCCGCCCCTCGGGGTCGAATCCGGGAGGTCCGGTTCGGAGCCGGCGTGAACTGGTCCGAATTCGTGATAGTCGACCATCGGGATATCCCTGGTCTGAATGCCGTTCTCCTCATCGAAAACGACCAGCCGGTCCTGGCTTCCACCCAGGTCCGGCACCTCCACGAACCGGTGGTCCTCCTTGCTCATCCTTCCCGCCATGAGATTCGCCGGGCCCTTCAGCAGATCGAGATCGTCGTCGACCCGGAGGCCCCGGTCCTGGATTTCAGAGAGACACCCAGCCCAGACCAGATCCAGTACGGCACCGACAACGTCCTCAAGCACCTTCGGACCGAGAAAGGTGAAGTCGAGAGGGTCCTGGCCGATGCGCCGATTGTTGTCGAGGGAGTCTACGAAACTGGGTCCCAGGAGCACCTCTACCTGGAGACGCAGGGCATGGTGGCGTGGATGGAGGAGGGCGTAATCACGGTTTCGGGATCGATGCAATGCCCCTACTACGTCCTGGATGCCCTCCGTTGCGCATTAGGGCGAGAAGCGAACCTAATCCGCGTGATCCAGGCAGCAACTGGCGGAGGTTTCGGAGGAAAGGAGGAGTACCCCTCCGGGCTCGCGATTCACGCAGCTCTTCTGGCCATGAAGGCGGGCCAGGCGGTGAAGCTGGTGTATGACCGGGTCGAGGACATGGCGGTTACGACCAAGCGCCATCCTTCTCAAGTGAAGCACCGGACGGGGCTGGATCGCCACGGTCATCTGATTGCACAGGACGTGGAAATCCTCATGGACGGCGGAGCCTACGTGACGCTCTCCCCGGTGGTCCTGAGCCGGGGTTTGATCCACGCCGCAGGGCCGTACCACTGCGAAAACGTCCGTATTGATGGCCGTGCCATGCTCACGAACTCGCCGCCGTTCGGGGCTTTTCGGGGTTTTGGTGCGCCTCAGACCCAATTCGCCGTCGAGAGGCACATGGACCGCATCGCCACCGAGCTTCAGATCGATCCGGTGGAACTGCGGCGGAGGAACTTGATCCGGGACGGACAAACCACCGCTACCGGCCAGGTGATCGAGGACGGCGTCGATCGAGTAGCTCTCATGGACCAGGCGTTGGAGATGTCGGGCTACCGAGTCCGCCAACGTGAGAATGCCGAATTCAACCGCTCCAACCTGGGCCGGCAACGAGGCATCGGCCTGGCCACCTTCTTCCATGGAGCCGGTTTCACCGGCGCCGGTGAGGTTCACCTGGGTTCCGTTGTACACGTGGCCGGACTCCCTGACGGACGAGTCGAGATCCGGGCCTCCAACGTGGAGATGGGCCAGGGGGCCCTCACCGTCTTCACCCAGATTGCGGCAGATCGCCTGGGCTACCCACCCTCTCAGGTTCTGGTTGCCCCCGCAGATACCCATCGGGTGCCCGACAGCGGCCCCACCGTGGCCTCCCGAACCGCTATGATCGTGGGCCATCTGGTGGAGGAGGCTTGCGATGACCTCAGGAGGCGGCTCGGGGTCGATGGGGATTGCGAGGCCAAAGGCCTATCCCAGGCCATTGGAAGCTGGCACGAAGCAAACCATGAGGGCGGTTTATTGGGAGAGGCGAGGTATAAGGAACCTCCCCACATCCACTGGGACGAGGATACCTACCGGGGGGATGCCTACGGCGCATTCGGTTGGGGAACGTACATCGCCGACGTCGAGGTGGATCTCCGGACGTTTGTCACTACCGTTCGTGATTTCGTGGCTACCCAGGAGGTCGGCCGTGTCCTGAACGACGTTCTGGCCAGTGGACAGATCCAGGGTGGGGTCGTGCAAGCCTTGGGGTGGGCGTTGATGGAGGAGTGCAAATGGAGAGATGGGGCGATGGACAACTCCCAACTCACCAACTATGTCATTCCCACCTCGTGTGACGTGCCTCCCATCCGAGTCGACTTCCAGGAGGTCCCGTATCCGCATGGCGCGCAGGGCGCCAAGGGGATCGGAGAACTCCCGTTCGACGGTGTTGCGCCGGCCGTGGCCAACGCCATCGCGGAAGCAGTTGGATGTGATCCGTGCGAGATCCCCCTCACTCCTGAGCGTCTGATGGACCTGATGGGGGAGCGGTGATGGAGATCTCGTTCACCCTGAACGGAGAGCGGGTAGTAGTCACAGTCGATCCGTCGGATCGACTGCTGGACACGCTTCGGGAAAGCCTGGGCCTCAAGGGGACCAAGGAAGGGTGTGGCGAGGGAGAATGCGGCGCTTGCACAGTGATTTTCGACGGCTTGCCCGTGAACTCGTGCCTGATCCCGACCTACCAATCCCGGGGACATGTAGTTGAAACCATTGAATCCGTTTCTCCCGACGAGCTCACTGCCCTCCACTCGAGTGGCGCTACTCAATGCGGGGCGTGCTCTCCCGGAGTCGTGATGACCGCGCTCTGGGTACGACGGAACCCAGAGCTTCTCTCCACCCACAACCTGCGGGAGGTAATGGCAGGCAACCTGTGCCGGTGCACTGGTTACGACGGGATTATCGACGGGCTGAAGGGTTGGTTGGATGAGGATGGAGGCCGAAGAGGAGGAGGACCCGCGGCTGAAACAGAAACCCGGAGGGTCTCCCCATGAGCATCCTTCTCCCCGAGACGATATCCGAGGCTTGCCATCTCCTGGCGACTCACCACGGGGCCATTCCGGTTGCCGGCGGCACCGACCTCTTTGTTCACTGGCCGCAGAAGATCGAGGACCGCGGGAAGACCTTCCTCGATCTCTCCGGGATCGAGGAACTCAAAGGCCACCGCTGGACCGGGGACGAGTTGATTCTAGGGGCCCTGAGCACATTTTGGGACATCATCAAGGATCTTCGGGCGCAGATCGAGCTGCCCTTGCTACTCGGGGCCGCCCGGCAGGTTGGCGCAATCCAGATCCAGACCCGAGGTACCTGGGCTGGGAACATCATGAACGCCTCTCCGGCTGCTGACGGCGTGGCCGTGCTCATGGCCTATGACGCAGTAGTCCGGCTGCAATCTCAGGCCGGCACCGAGGAGATCCCTCTCTCCGAGTTCTATCTCGGCTACAAGGCCATGCGCCGCGATCCTGGGCAGGTTTTGACAGAGATCCGGGTCCCGCGGCGTGGTTACGATTTCCAGATGTTTGAGAAGGTGGGAGCCCGGGCTGCCCAAGCCATCACGAAGGTCGGCGTGGCCGTTACTCGTCGAGGTGAAGAGTGGCGAGTGGTAGCCAACAGCGTCGCCCCCACCGTATGCCGGTGCCCGACGTTGGAGTCGTTCCTCGCCACAGGGCAGCCGGTGAGGGGCCCTCATGACCTGGTGGTGCCCCTCCGGGACGACGTGGCGCCCATAGACGACATCCGCTCCACGGCCCGGTACAGGGAGACGGTCCTGGCCCGTCTGCTGTACTTCGGGTTGAGGGACGAATGCCCCTGCTTCGCCTGATCGAGAATCGTCCATGCCGGAGCTTTCGTTTTCTTTGAATGGCCGACCCAGGAAGGTCGTGTACGAAGAGGGCATGACCCTTCTGGAGGTCCTCCGTGACGTGTGCGGCGTCACATCCCCCAAGGACGGCTGCTCGCCACAGGGCGCATGCGGGTGCTGCACGATCATCGTAAACGGGCGGTCGGTTATGTCCTGCCTTCGAAAGCCCGAGTCGGCAGAAGGCATGGATGTGACGACACTGGAGGGCGTTCCCCAGGAGAAGCGCAGGATCCTGGCCGAGGCGTTTGTCAGAGAGGGCGGCCTCCAGTGCGGCTACTGCACGCCGGGAATCGTCGCCCGGACAGTAACCCTACTTGATAGGGACCCACACCCCAACGAAGCCCGGGTACGGAAGGCCCTGTCAGGCCACCTTTGCCGATGCACCGGATATCACAGAATCGTAGACGCCATCCTGACCGCCGGTGGGACGTGGGGAGACGGTGGCCCCCTCTCGAAGGCCGACGGTCATCCCCACTCAGATTCGGGACCCCGGCGGGGGAGCTTCTTCGGGGAAGAGTGTGGGCTCCGGCGCGGCTCCCAGGCCCACGCGACCGGGGTAGGTAGCTCGAGCCCCCGCTATCGAGGGGCCGACCATGCCATGGGCGAAAAAGACTACATCGCCGATATGACCGTGGACGGCATGCTCCACGGAGCCGTTGTGCTGAGCCGGTATCCGAGGGCCCGAGTCCTCACGATTGATACTTCGACGGTTGGCCAGATGTTTGGCGTTGAGCGGATCCTGACCGCAGAGGATGTACCGGGCCAACGGCACGTCGGGTTGATCCGCTCAGATTGGCCAGTGTTTGTCGCCAGGGGTGAGGTCACCCGCTGCGTCGGCGACCTGATGGCCCTGGTGTTGGCCGATTCTCGCTTTGCGGCCCATCGTGCGGCAGAGGTCCTGGAGGAGTCCATCCAGTACGAAGTCTTAAACCCGGTCACCGATCCGGACACGGCCCTGGAACCCGATGCACCCGAAATCCACGACGGTGGAAACCTCCTTGATGTCTGCGCTTTTGGCCGTGGGGATGTAGATGCCGCTCTGAGCGCTTCCGCGTTCGTAGTGGAACAGACCTTTGTCACCCAACGCGTCGAGCACGCCTTCCTGGAGCCGGAGGCATGTCTCGCGGTCCCAGCCGGACACCAGGATTCCGGTGCCCGGGGCCCCGCCGGGAGAGCCCGATTGAAGGTCTACACCCAGGGCCAGGGAGTGCATGAGGACCAGCGACAGATTGCCTCCGTGCTCGGTCTCTCCCTCGGGGACGTCGAGGTCGAGCTCATCACCAACGGGGGTGCCTTCGGTGGCAAGGAAGACCTGTCCGTCCAAGCCCAGACGGCTCTGGCTTCCCTTCTTACGGGTCGGCCCGTGCGCACGGTGCTGACCCGGAAACAGTCCATTCAAATGCACCCCAAGCGGCACCCCATGACCCTGCATTATGTGGCCGGGGCCGACGCGGAGGGCCGGCTCACGGCGATCCGGGCCCGGATCATGGGCGACACCGGCGGCTATGCCTCCGTAGGAATGAAGGTCCTGGAAAGGGCCGCCGGTCATTCCTGCGGACCGTATCGGGTTCCCGCCGTGGACGTCGAGGCAAGAACTGTTTATACAAACAACCCGCCGTGCGGGGCCATGCGTGGGTTCGGGGCGAACCAGGCAGCGTTCGCCATGGAAGGGGTCATGGACCTCCTGGCCGAGCAGGTGGGAATCGACGGATACGACATTCGGGAGAGGAACATCCTCGGCCCCGGGGACCGCTTCGCCACCGGCCAGATCATGTCCGGGAGTTGCGGCATACGACAAACTCTGGAGGCGGTCAGGGAGGTCTACAAAAACGCTCCCTATGCCGGAATCGGCTGCGGAATCAAGAACACCGGCATCGGGAACGGGATGGACGACACCGGTCGTCTCCTGATCCGAGTCCTCGACGGCGGTCGCCTGGAGCTCCTTACCGGGTTCACGGAGATGGGACAAGGGCTCTTTACGGTGATTCAGCAGGTTGTGGGGGAGGAAACAGGTCTTTCGCCTGAGTGCATGACCGTGCGGGCCACGAGCGATCCCAGGGTCCTATGTGGGATGACCACGGCCTCACGAGCGACGGCCCTCATGACAGCTGCCGCGCAGACCGCCGCCCGAAAACTGACACTGGACCTGGAAGGGACCTCGCCGGAAGAGCTGGCCGGCAGGGAGTACCATGGTGAGTACATCTGCGACTTCACGGTGAAACCGGGAGCCGAGGTGGAGAATCCGGTCACCCACATGACCTTCAGCTACGCCACCCAGGTGGTAATCCTCGACCAAGAGGGACGGTTGGAGAGGGTGGTCGCTGCTCACGACGTGGGGAAGGCCATCAACCCCCTTCAATGCGCCGGCCAGATCGAGGGAGGAGTGCACATGGGCCTGGGGTACGCCCTGTCAGAGGCCTTTCCCTGCACGGACGGCCAGCCGGATTCTTTCCTCTTAGCCGACCTTGGGATCCTCAAGGCCAAGGACACGCCGCCCGTGGAGGTCATTCTCATCGAGGTTCCAGACGAGGTAGGGGGGTACGGTTCAAAGGGTATCGGTGAGATCGGTCTTGTCCCCACCGCAGGAGCTGTGGCGGGAGCCCTGTTCACTTTCGACGGGAAGCGTCGTTTCAGACTTCCCATGACAGATGCGCCGGCGGCAGCCCCTTCGTTGCCGAAGTCACGCCGGGATCGGTCTGGAAATGTCTGAACTCCAGCCCATCCCCTTCCCCGATCTCCTCCATCGGATGCGGCGAGAGGTGAAGGCTGCCGGGGCCATCTTCGACCTCCCCATTCGCAAGTGGTATGTGCCCGACGGCAAGCTGGACTTCTCGGCCATCCACTTCTCCCGCCGGGCCGCCACTCCCGTGGGCCCGGCCGCCGGCCCCCATACTCAACTCTCCCAAAACATCGTTCTGGCCTGGTTGGCCGGAGGGCGCATCCTGGAGCTGAAGACGGTTCAGGTGAACGACAGCTTGAAAATCCCCCGACCATGCATCCACATCCCGAATGTCGGTTACAACGTGGAGTGGTCCCAGGAGCTCAAGGTCCAAGACTCGCTCACAGAGTATGCCAAGGCGGCTTATCTCATCGAAATCCTGAAAAGCACGCGGGGATTCGGAGCTTTCCCGTCGGATACCGGATTTGAAACCGTCTTCGACATCAGTGTCGGCTATGACTTGGACGGCATCCGGAGCGCCAAGGTAACGGACTTCATCCGAAGCCTTCAGACCCCCGGCCCCCTATTCGACAACCTCAGGGCCCAGCTCACCGGTGACCTGGCTGAGTTCCGTGACATCGAGCTTCCGTCCTCTATCTCCGAGTGTGTCACCCTCTCCACCTTCCACGGCTGTCCCGCCGACCAGATCGAGGCTATCGCGCTTTACCTCATGGAGGAGCTGGGACTTCACGTGATCCTGAAGCTCAATCCGACGCTCCTGGGGTTCGAAGAGGTCGCCCACCTTCTTCACGACCGGATGGGGTACACCCATCTCGGGCTACATCGGGAAGCCTTCGACGTCGATCTTCGGTACGAAGCCGGCCTCGAGATCCTCCGTCGCCTGCGTGGCAAGGCGAACCGGCTCGGATCCACGGTGGGCGCCAAGTTCACCAACACCCTGGTGGTGGAGAACGATCCGTGCGTCTTCCCCACGCAGGCCGATCCGTACATGTATCTCTCCGGCCCTCCCCTGCATGTGATCTCCATGACCCTGATGCAGCGCTTCCGGGAGGAGCTGGGCTTCGAATTCCCAGTCTCCTTCTCTGCCGGGATCGACGCAAAAAACTTCCCGGCGGCGGTGGCGTGCGGCATGGTTCCCGTCACCACCTGCACCGATCTTCTCCGCCAGGGTGGCTTCGGCCGCCTTCCCTCCTACCTGCGAGCTCTTGGCAGGGACATGGAACGGTGCGGAGTCGGGTCCCGGGAGGCCTTTGTGCTCGCCGCGGGAGGAAACGGCGAGAGGGCCGCAGAGGAGGCGCTGGCCTCCCTCGAGGGCGGGGCGGAACTCTGGCAGCGACATGGTGACCGACTCACCGCCACCGCCGGCTACGGACCCGATTCCCTCCCGGCCGCCATCAGGGAGATTGCCACCGGCGCTGGAGCGGACGGCGACGGCGTGGTGACGGCAGCCACCCGGATAGCCGGACGTCTCAACGGTCGGGATATCATTGCCAGGCTCCCGGATGAGGAGCGATACCATTATTCCAAAAACTCGAAACCGCCCCGGACCGTGGACAGCACCTTGGGCCTCTACGATTGTCTCAACTGCGACCTGTGCGTTTCGGCCTGTCCCAACGACGCGATGTTCGTCTACGATACGGAACCCGTCACCGCGAAGACTGAACGGTTTTTCCTCGGATCGGAGGACGGCCCAGCGAGAGCCGGCGGGGCAGGCTTCACCATTCGCACGGATCATCAACTCGGTGTGTTCGACGGTGCCTGCAACGAGTGCTCCAACTGCGAGGTCTACTGTCCCGAGGAGGGAGCGCCGTTCAAGGCAAAGGAGAAAGTCTTTCTGGCACGGTCCCAATTCCAAGCCTCCGAGTCGGACGGTTTCTTCCGGGATGGTGACTTCCTGCTGGCCCGTGTTGGGGGGCAAGAGTACCGGCTGGAAGTAGATACCACGGAAAACCGGGCCCACCTGACCATGCTCGGGGCGACCTTGGAGGTGGAATGGGAGCCGTTGGGGGTCTTGGACTGGAAGGCGCTCAGGATGTTGGAGGACCAGCGTGGTGGTCCAGAGCTCTCCTTCGATACCTCCACACTCTGGAGAATGAAGACGGTTTGGAACAACGTCTTTCATTCGAAACGACCCAACCCGGTGAACCCCGAAGGTCAGTGATGCGGCATCCATGAAACAGCGCCTGACCAACCTGCGAATCCCCACCGGCGGAAATTCGACGGCCCACAGGGAGATCCTGGTCGTGGATGGCCGGATCGCCGAGGTGACCCCCACGGGACATGGGTCCGGGGGAGATGATGCCGAGGTAGTGGATCTGGGCGGTTGCCTCCTTCTGCCCGGGGTCATCGACGGACACGTGCATTTCGATGACCCCGGTTTCACCCACCGTGAAACCTTCGCGACGGGCACGCGGGCCGCTGCTGCCGGAGGGGTGACCTGCGTGGTGGATATGCCCTGCACCTCCCTTCCTCCCGTCACGTCGGTGGCAAACCTCCAGGCAAAACTCGATGTCATCCGGCCCAAAGCGCACGTCGATTTCATGCTCTGGGGGGGCGTCTCCCGGAACGCCATGGGTGACGAAAGCTGGCGGAAGGACTTGAAAGGGCTGGTAGAAGCCGGTGTGTCCTCCATCAAGGTCTACATGCTCTCGGGCATGGAGACCTTCCGGGACCTGTCCCGACTCCAGATCGAAGAGGTACTCCGGGAGATCCGGCTTCTCGGAATTCCGGTGGGAGTACATGCCGAAGACCGGGAGATGGTTCGCGGTCTCGAAGCCGGGTTGAGGGCCTCAGGGAAAGAGGGTCCAATGGATTACGCGGCCTCCAGGCCGGTGGCTGCCGAGGTCTCGGCAGTTCAAGCGATGCGTGACCTGTGCAGGCGGACGGGAGCCCGGGTTCACATCGTCCACCTGGGGTCCGGCCAAGCCCTGGACGTTCTCAGGGACGCTCGGGATGAGGGTCTTCCCATGAGCGCCGAAACCTGTCCCCACTATCTGGAGTTCACCGCCGAGGACCTCAAAGCCCAAGGCGCGCTACTCAAAACAGCACCGGTCGTGAAGGCGGAATGGGATCGAACCCGGTTGTGGGAAGGTCTCACCTCGGGCCAGTTGGACTTTGTTGCCACCGACCACGCCGCAGGTCAATGGCCCGAGGAAAAAGAGACCGGTTCCATCTGGACGGACTACGGGGGTGTGCCCGGCGTGGAGCTCTGCCTTCCCTACCTCTATTCCGAAGGGTTTCGGAAGGGCCGTTTGAGTCTTGAGCGCCTGACGGAAATTACCTCGTCGAGGCCGGCTCGGTTCTTCGGGATCGCCGATCGGAAGGGCAGCATCGCGACCGGGTTGGATGCCGATTTCGCCGTGCTCGACGAGCAGGAGCGCTGGACCGTTCGGGCGGTCGACCTCCATAACCTGAACCGGTACACTCCCCTGGAAGGCAGGGAGTTCGTGGGCAGGTTGACGGCCACCATCCTGCGGGGGGAGATGGTCTACTCACGGACGGCAGCAGGGGCCGACACCTTTGGGGAAGCCGGGTATGGACAATGGGTCCGAAGAGAGACGAGGGTAGAGGCATGAGCAGAATGTTCATCCTGGCCAACGGGGTGTTGATTCCCGGTGGGGGAGGCTCACCCATCATCCCTGATGGTGCCGTGGCATGGCAAGGCGACCGCATCATCGCGACGGGCGAAGAGGCGGAGGTGAGGGCCAGGCATCCCGAAGCTCGAATCCTCGATGCGGCGGGTGGCCTGATTCTCCCTGGCCTCGTCAATATCCACCATCACTTCTACTCAGTCTTCGCCCGCGGCCTGAACCCCGGCATACCCACCCGCAACTTCCCAGAAATCCTGGATCGTCTCTGGTGGCGTTTGGACCGGGCGTTGGATTCCGAGGCCATTCGAATCTCTGCCCTCCTCTCGGCAGCCGACTGTATTCGGTGGGGGTGCACGACCGTACTCGATCATCACGCCTCCCCGACGCACATCGAAGGGAGCCTTGACTTGATCGCGGAAGCCCTGCACACGGCAGGCCTTTCCGGGGTTCTGTGCTACGAGGTCACCGACCGGAACGGACATGATGGAGCCCTGGCCGGGATCGAAGAAAACCTGCGGTTCCTGGCTGCCCGCCGGGAAGACCCTCGGATCAGGGGGATCTTTGGCATGCACGCCAGCTTCACCATCCGAGACGATACCTTGGCCTTCATCGCCCGGCACCGGCCTTCTGAAGCAGGGTGCCACATTCACGTGGCCGAAGACCCCGTGGACACCCAGGCCTCCATGGATGCTTTCGGAGCCGGTCCCATGCAAAGGTTGGAACGGGCAGGACTCCTGGACCGTCGGGCCCTGCTGGCCCACGGAATCCATCTGGAGGAATCGGACTACCTGAGGGCCGCCGAAGCCGGAGCGATCCTCATCCACAACCCCGAATCCAACGCCAGCAACGGAGTCGGCCACCTGGACGTTCCAGGCGTTTCATCCCTGGGCTGCCGGGTGGGCTTGGGAACCGATGGAATGTCGTCGGCCGTGCTCCGGGCTCTCAGGTTCGCCCTCCTTTCCATGCGGGAGGCCACGGGAAACCCCAGTGCCGGCTTCCGGACACTCCCCTCACTCCTGGCGGAAAACGCAGGTGTGGCCCGGGACCTTTTCGACGAGCCACTCCTCGGCCAGCTGGCACCCGGGGCCCCGGCAGACATGATCGCCGTGGATTCGGTCCCACCAACCCCTCTTGTACCCGAGAACCTCTTTGGCCACCTGGTCTACGGAGCCACCGAGGCGCCCGTCCGACACACGGTGGCCAGAGGAAAGGTCCTCCTGGAGGACTTCGTGCACACCACTCTGGATCCGTCGGAGCTTGCGAGGGAAGGCCGGTCTGTGGCTCCCGCCCTCTGGGAGCGGTTCCACGCCCTGGACTGGAATACCCCGTACCTGGGCCCTTCCTAACAGCCTGTGACGGTCCGGCGATGCAGCCGGAAAAAGGAGGTTTGAACTTGGCGGAGATCGTGAACAAAGAGGCCGGCGAAAGGGCCATCGTACGCTGTCGTGAACGCGGAATCCTCATCCCCACCTTT
>JBDHGR010000021.1:0-20582 GCA_039589815.1 Gemmatimonadota bacterium
TATCCCCTGGATCAGACGGCGCAGCTGGTGGAACAAGGAGTCCGGGTGGGCATGGTGGACATCTCCGGGCGCTGGACGCCGGCCCCGGGATGGCAGGTATCTGGATCGACGGGGTTGGGGAGTTACGAGGCGGAGGAGAAAAACCAACGGCTCCACCTGAATATGCAGGTGAATCGAAACATGAGGGGTGGGTGGACGCTGGGGTTGAGCCACAAGTACTTCGGATTCGACAAAGACCTGAATGAGTTCTACTTCGACCCTGATTACTTCGGACTGACCGAGCTCATGGCACGTGGGCTTTGGGAGATGGGAAGGTGGGGTGTTCTTTTTGAGGTGTCGCCCGGGGCCCAGAAGATCCGCTCCGACAGTGACTACGCCGCCGCGATTCGAACCTCCGCTCGCCTTCTCTTCCGGGTTGCCCCAGGGCGGGAGGTTTCCCTTTCGGGAGCGTATTCCTCGGCCGGGCTTCAGAGCTTCAACACGGGGGATTCGGGCTATCGGTACCGGGCGTTGATCCTGGGGGGTAGTTGGGTCTTTTGACTGGGTCCACTTCGGGTACTGCACTGCCCGTGTGCTGATCGTCTCCTAAAACCCTTCCAGATCCAGGATACCGGCCAGGACATCGGCGGTCTGGGGCAGGATTGCGTTCTCCAGCTGCGGTGCGTAGGCCACCCAGGTATCCATTGAAGCTACCCGCCGCACGGGTCCGTCCAACCAGGGGAACAGCTCGTCGGCGATGCGGGCGGCGATCTCCGATCCCAACCCCCAGGACAGGGAATCCTCGTGGGCAACCATAACTTTGTTGGTCTTTTTTACCGATGTTGCTACAGTCTCCATGTCGAGAGGAGACAGGGAGCGAAGGTCGATGACCTCCACGTCCACGCCATGCTCCTCCGAAGCCAGCTTCGCCGCATCCAATGAGCGCTTCACCAGGGCTCCTGCCGTCACCACCGTGAGGTCCGATCCCTCCCGAACCACGCTTGCTTTCCCAAACGGAATCATGAAGTCCGGTCCAGGATTCCGTCCTTTATTGTAGACCTGCCGGTAGAGGTGCTTGTGTTCCAGGAAGATGACGGGATCTTGGCACCGGATAGCGGTCCTCAGGAGGCCATTGGCATCTTCGGCCGTGGACGGCAGCACGACCCGGAGTCCCGGGGTGTGGGTGAAAAGTGTCTCCCCGGTCTGGGAATGGTAGGGACCGCCGCCTTTCAGGTACCCGCCATAGGTGACTCTGACCACGACGGGCGCCGCGAAAGTCCCGTTGGAGCGGTAACGCATCATGGCCAACTCGTCCCGGAGCTGCATGAACGCGGTCCAGATGTAGTCGAAAAACTGGAGCTCTACGACAGGCTTGAGGCCCCTGACAGCCAGACCGATGGCTCTGCCGATAATGTTTGCTTCGGCCAAGGGGGAGTTGAAAACCCGGGTCCCCCCGAACCGTCGCTGGAGCCCGTGGGTCACTTTGAAGACCCCACCCTTACCCGACACCTCTTCCAGCGCCTCAGCTCGGGACGCATCAGCCACGTCTTCGCCGAACACGACGATTCCAGGGTCCCGGGCCATCTCGTCCTGGAGGCAGGCGTTCAGGAGGTCCACCATGGTGAGCAGCTTCCCGTCCTCTTGATAGGCCGGGGACTCCTCGGTGTCAAAGTCGGGTCCCGTCGGGTCTACTTCTTCGGAGTAGAGGTGAAGTAGTGCGGTTTCGGGTTCGGGCTGGGGGTGTTGAACAGCTTCATCGGCTGCAGCGGATATTTCCTCGACGACTTGCTCCTCGAGCCGATCCAATTCCTCGTCCGAGGCGATCCCAAAGCTGAGGATGGTTGCCCGCGTCCGGGTCAACGGGTCCCTTTCTTCCTGTTCCTCCCGTTCCTCCCGGGTCCGGTACATGCGCTCGTCGTCGGACATGGAGTGGGAGTAGGGCCGTGTGGTGTGTGCGTGGAGTAGGGCTGGTCCCTGGCCAGATCGACAGTGGCCTACGACCTCTCCGGCGGCGGTGTAGCTGTCCAGGATATCCGTTCCGTCACACTCTTTCACGAAGAGGTTGGGCATGGCTGACACCACGCGTGAAATACTTCCTCCGGCGGTTTGGACCTCAACCGGAACCGATATGGCGTACCCGTTGTCTTCGACCAGAAAGATGACGGGAAGATTCAAGTTGCAGGCTGTGTTCAGAGCCTCCCAGAACTCGCCCTGAGAAGTGGCCCCATCCCCCGAACAGACCACCGTCACCTCGTCATGCTGAGGATTGGCGACCCTCTGTCTGAGCTCCGGATGAAACTTGGCTCTGTGTCCTGCTTCCGCAGTCCCCACGGCCTGGAGGTATTGGGTCCCGGTGGGAGAGGAGGAGCTGGGGATCTGGAGCTCCACGCTGGTGGGGTGTCCGGGCATCTGCCTCCCCCCGGTCTGGGGGCAGTCGGCGGCCCCCACGGCCTGAAGCAGCTGGGCCAGGGGTGACATCCCCAGGGCGAGACTGAACGCCCTGTCCCGGTAATAGAGGTAGAACCAGTCGTGGCCCGGTTTCAGGTGGGCTGCCAGGGCAACCTGGATCACTTCATGTCCGGCGCCGGAGATCTGAAAGAAGATCTTGTTTTGCCGTTTCAGGCTGATCTCCCGGTCATCCAGCCTTCGGGACGTAACCATGGTTTTATAGAACCGAAGAAGGTCCTTTGGACGAAGGCCTTCCGGCAGGTATTCAGGCCCCAATTTGGCCCTCCTGACGCGGAATGGTGTTGAGGGTTTCCAATGTGATGGCTTTGGGTAAGGGAAAAAAAGACAGCGACAGCTCCGGTTCCGCCACCCCCCTCATGCGTTCTCCAGGTTCAGCTGATCCGGAACTAACCCTCGTTTTCCGGCGCCCTCAGTGTCGAGACCTCCAGCTCCAACGCCAACTCTTTCGGGTCAAAAAGGGGCGCCGAACAGGCGAAATCCCTACAAACATACGCAGTGGTCCTGCGACCCTCTGCCTCTCTGCCCTCCAGGAGCGGGAGGGGAGGGAGGTGGTCCGGGTCACCTCCCACCAGGACTCGAGACGGGAGGTATGCGCCATGAGCCGCTCTTAGAAAACTGTCCCTCTCCGGGATGTCGGAACCCACAAGCAACACGATCTCCACCGGAGGACTGAGAGCCATTGCCATCGTGGAGAGGAACCGCCCAAAGGCCGAGGGGAAGCGGGAAGCCGCTTCAACCTCCGCCGCCAGAGCCTGAAAAGCGATCTGTCGGAACTCGTCCACCCCGTAAAGGCCTGAGACCCGGAGGAGGAGCTCCACGGCCAAAGAGTTTCCAGATGGCGTCGCGCTGTCCATGGTCTCCCGAGGCCGGACCACCAGCTGTTCTCCGTCCCATGGGGAGTCGTAGAAGAGTCCCTCCTCTCCTTCCCAGAAGAGTTCTACGACCTGTTTCGCAAGGTCCCTTGCCTCCTCTAGCCAACGAGGATCCAGAGTTGCCTCATGGAGTGTGAGAAGCGCGTTTCCCAGCCCTGCGTAGTCCTCGAGGAATGCCGGGATCTTGGAGCGGCCATCCTTCCAGCTCCGGTGAAGTCGGCCTCCGTGTCGCAGGGATCGAAGGAGGAAGTCAGCATTCTGCTTCGCTGCTTCCAAGTAGTCGGAGCGCCCCAGCGCGGGGGCCGCTTCCGCGAGGGCTCTGAGCGCGAAGCTGTTCCAACCCACCAGCACCTTTTCGTCCCTCAAGGGCTGTTCGCGACGGTTCCTGGTCTCCTGAAGGAGTTTTCGGCCTCGTTCCAGCCGGGAGGCCAACTCTTGGACCGGGACCCCCTCTGTCTCGGCCAGGGATTCCAGGCCCCGAGGCAGGTGCAGGATGTTCTGGCCCTCGAAGTTCCCGGTGGGGCTGACGTCATAGGCTCGTAAGAACAGGGCGGCCTCCTCTTCACCCAGGACGGATCCGACTTCTTCAGGCCGCCAAAGGTAGAAGAGCCCCTCCTCCCCCTCCGAGTCGGCGTCCCGGGCAGAGTAGAAGCCTCCACCAGGGTCCCGAAGATCCGCCAGGAGGTAGTCCAGGGTCGAGGTGACGGCATCTTTCAACTCTGGGTCCCCTGTGATCTGATACGCGTGCAGATAAACCCGGGCCAGGAGGCCGTTGTCGTACAGCATCTTTTCGAAATGGGGGACCAACCATCGGTCGTCCACCGAGTACCTGTGAAACCCGCCTCCCAGGTGATCCCGCACCCCCCCCCTCGCCATGGATCGGAGAGTGGTGAGGACCATCCCCAGCGCCTCCTTGCTCCCGACCCGATGTGAGTATCGGAGGAGGAACTCCAGAGTGACCGGTTGGGGGAATTTCGGGGCCGGGCTGACCCCACCATGGACCGGATCGAACTGGCCGGCCAAGAATCGGGCAGCATTGTCCAACACCTTGGGACCTCGCTCCTGGAGGTCGGTTTCAGGTTTTGCCAGGTCCACTCCGCCCTCCCCCCGGGGGGCTTCCGGCCTGCTTCCTTCCACCGAGCCGGCCGAAGGGGGTGTGCCTCTGAGAACCATCAGCAGCTTGTCGGACCCCTCCTCGATCTCCTCCCTCCGTTCTCGGAAGGCGTTCTCTATCGTGGCCAGCACCTGCCTGAAAGACGGCATCCCGAACCGCGGTTCCGGCGGGAAGTAGGTGCCCCCGTAAAAAAAACGACCGTCCGGGGTAAGAAAGGCCGTGAGGGGCCACCCGCCCCTGCCCATACTGGCTTGCACCGCCCGCATATAGATGGAGTCCAGGTCGGGCCTCTCCTCCCGGTCTACCTTGATGTTCACAAACCCCTTGTTCATCATGGCCGCCGTAATCTCGTCCTCGAAGGACTCCCGCTCCATCACGTGGCACCAGTGGCAGGCGGAGTACCCGATGGAGAGGAGAATGGGTTTGTCCTCTGTTCGGGCTCTGGAGAGGGCTTCTTCCCCCCAGGGGAACCAATCCACCGGGTTATTGGCGTGTTGAAGCAGGTATGGGCTGGTCTCTTCGGCCAATCGGTTCGGCACGGGTTCTCCTGTTCCTGGCGTGGAAACGTTCCACACCACTACTCCCGTCCTTGTCCAGGGGTCCGTGTCCCGCCCAAGGCCCCGCCCGATCCCGGGAATCATGAGCGTTGTTCACCTTTTGTATCAGATCTACATTGAAAGGAAGTCAGGCCGTTGTTGGTCTCTTCTCTGGGTCCTGGTCTGGCCACTTCCCGAGAGGGAGCGGGAGGGCAAATCAGCGGGAGGGCAAATCCTTGTTCAAGATCATCTTTTTTCTCCTCATTCTCTTTGGTGCGGCGTTGTATTTCCCCCAGACGCGCCCGGTGGTGGTGGACACCCTCGCACCGGTGATCAATCCGGTCTTGACCTGGCAGACAACTGGCGAGATGGACCGGATCGTACGTGAGCTGAAGAAGCTCACCGAGCAAGGGAGCCGCCTGCCTGAGCCCGGTGCTCCTTTCCAGCGATGGATGGAACGCCAGTTTTTCGGGGGGGCTAAGACGGATGCCTGGGGTGGAGCGTACACCCTTCAGCTCAAGAGGAATTCGTTATTGGTGGTTTCCAACGGGCCCGACAAGGAAATCGATACTGCCGACGATATCACGCACCTGGTCCTGGTCCAAGACCGGCGGAGGAACAGGTAGTCAGGAGCTTCCGGACTCGACCTTCCAGCTCATGTGAAGCTCTCCCATCGCAGGGAGAGCTTTATTTATCTGGTCTCGCCTCGCCGCCCTCCCGAACCGCACCATCTCAGGACGCCGCCGTCTCGAACGGCACCGCGCTGCCTCACAGCGTCGCGTTTACCGAGAAGATGTAGAAAGCATTCAGAGCTCCTTCCCCGATCAGGACTCCCAAGAGGCACTTCCAGAGGGGGACCTTCAAGGTGCTCGCCACGTAGATGATTAAATCGGTGGGTACCACGGGGAAGAAGCTCCACCCTATGATGATCGGGAGCTCTTTTCGGTCCAGGGCCCTTCGCACCTTCTTCACCTTGGCCGGGTATTTGGATTCGAAAGCCTCCCGCAGGCCGAGAAACCCAGCGAAGTGATAGACGATGGTGGAGGAGGTGATGATTCCCACCAAGTTGAGCATATAAGCGAAGGTGGGATCAAAGAGGAAGACTCCGGCGATGGCGAAAGGGGTCGATGGGATGAACGTGAGGCCCAGGAGGGAAAGGAGAAGGAGGTAGAACGGGACAATGAGGAACCGATTGTCGTGGACCACTCCCCGGATCCAATTCACGTCGATGCTGTCCTTGTTCGTCAGGTAGAGCGTGAGAACCACGGCTACCCCGAGCACCCAGACGATAAAAGTCTTTCGTTTGAAACCGGTCCCCCCCTCTACCATGCTGTTCCTTTCGCCTTGGCTGGAGGATCTTCGTGAATCAGCTTCATCTGGACCCGGCCATGCGGTTGCCGTGTGCGCCGCGCCCCCGTCACGTACAATGTCGTGGATGGGAAAGGGGTGGAGAACCCCCGTTTGGCTCGATCTCGAGTCCGACCGGTCCTTGCCCTGCAGGTAGGAGCGTTCATTCATGCTGACGGTCGCCCTCACTGGAAACGTTGCGTCGGGAAAGTCCACGGTGGCGCAGATTTGGTCTGACGCCGGAGTCCCCGTGGTCCGGGCCGACGACCTTGCCCGGGAGGTGGTGGCTCTCGGAACCGACGGACTCGCCAGGGTGGTTGAGGAGTTCGGAGTTGGAATCCTGGGCGTGGATGGCTCCCTCGATAGGGCCACACTCAGAGACCGGGTTTTCAGAGATGCAGAAGACCTGGCGCGCCTCGAACGAATCCTCCACCCCCTCATTGAGGCACGCCGGAGGGAGTGGTTGGAGGGCCAGGAACGAGGAGGGTCGCCCCTGGCGGTAGCGGAGATCCCGCTCCTCTATGAGGTGGGCCTTGAGAAGAACTTCGAGGCGGTCGTCCTGGTGGCGGCGGATCCGGCTGAGTGCCTGCGACGACTCGTGGAAGGTCGGGACTTGAAGGAAAGGGAAGCCACCCGGATCATGGAGGCCCAGATCCCGACGGAGGAGAAGGTGTCCAAAGCGGACTATGTTCTCGAGAACAATGGGACAATGGAAGATCTGGCTATCAGGGCTCTCGCACTTCTCGACCTGCTGAGGGCTCGGGCCCGGAAACGGGGGGCTTCTTGACCGAAGTTCCTTATCCGACGATGCGCCTGGACCTTCATAGCCACACGCGCGGATCCTGGGATTGCCTCTCGGATCCGGAAGCCCTGTTGGCTCGTGCCCAGGAACGTGGCATCCACCGAATCGCCATCACGGATCATAACCGCCTGGAAGTAGCTCTGGAGATGCACAGAAAACACCCGGCCCTGATCATACCGGGTGAGGAAGTCAGAACCCGGGAAGGTTTCGATCTCATCGGTCTGTACCTTTCGAGGGAGATTCCAGAGGGTACGGGGGCCCGGGAAGCGTGCGACCTCATCAGGGAGGATGGGGGAATCGTTTATCTCCCACACCCCTTCGCGCCGGGGAAGGGAAGTGGTCGGAAACATGTGGAAGCCTTGACTCCCTTCGTGGACGTGGTGGAGGTGTTCAACGCCCGGTTGCACCCTGGGCGGCTGAACCAACCCGCGATGGCTCTGGCCGGTGCGCACGGGAAACTGACCGGGGCCGGGTCGGACGCCCATACGTTGCGGGAAGTGGGGAAGGCATGGGTGGACGTGCCGGCCCACGAGAACAATTCCGAGGCTCTCCTCGAGGCCCTGGCCAAGGCTACGGTCAGCGGCGAGACCGCGCCCCTGTGGATTCACCTCGCCTCTACGTGGGCAAAGGTTCGGAAGGCCTTTCCCGGATCAGGCGCATAACACTCCGCCTGTGCAGAGACTCCTTACGTCGCTTGACGACGAGAAATCCCAGGACCTAAGCTTCTCCGACCTATGAGCTATCAAACCCCTGAGCCCCGGCGAGGGCCCGTCAGTGAGGTCCTGAAGGTTCTGGGCGGGGCCGAGAGGGTCCTACTCACCACCCACATCAACACGGACGGCGATGGAGCCGGGAGCGAGGTTGCCTTGGCAGCCTGGCTTTTGGCTTCGGGCAAGCGGGCGTGGATCATCAACCCGACGCCCTTCCCCGAGCCCCTTGCCTTCCTCCTTCCCGACCGATCCTGGGTGCTTGACGCAGGGAGCGCCGCGGCCAGGGAGGTTTCCGAGAGGGCCGATCTGGCCGTGATTCTGGATACGGGGGAAGTGCCTAGGATCGGAGCTGTGGCAAAGCTGGTCAGGGGGCTCCCAAGTATCGTCATCGACCACCACCCTCCAGGCCCCGATCCTCTGCCGGGTATCTCATTCCGGGACCCTGACGCGTGCGCCACGGGCGAGCTGGTATTCGACCTGCTCCTCGGGGCTGGCGGTCCCTGGCCGCCAGAGGCCATCAAGGGGTTGTACGTGGCGTTACTGACCGATACGGGGTCCTTTCGATTCAGCAACACGTCACCGGACTCCCATCGGATTGTAGCGTTTCTTCTGGAGAACGGGGCAAACCCCGATGAGCTTTTTCGGCTTACGTACGGGAATGCGCCCGTTCGCAAGTTACGCCTCCTCCATGCCGCCCTCGGCGAGCTGAAGGTGGATCCCGGGGGGGAGATCGCATGGATGACGGTCCCCCCCAAGGCGGTCAGTAAGCTTGGTGCCACCGCCGATGACCTCGAGGGGTTGGTTGACTACCCCAGAGACATCGAGGGAGTTGAAGTGGGCGTGCTGTTCCGAGAGACGGTCCGGGGGGCCACAAAGGTGTCCCTCCGCTCGAACGGCGCCATCGACGTCAACGCTCTAGCGCGGCAGTTCGGTGGTGGTGGGCACGTGAAAGCGTCTGGAGCTCTTGTGGAACGACCTCTCCCCGAGGTCCGGGCGGAGGTACTGGAAGCCGTTCGAACCGCAGTTCGAAGGGAGAGACGGGATGCCGGAGGGGAATAGGATCGTGAAGAAGGGATTGTCGGAATCCCCTGTCCCTGAAGCTCTGGGCCGTCTTCTGGCGTTGCTGGCAAAGCGCTTAGGTGCCGAATCCATGGACCGAATCTGGATCTTCCCGCCCTTGGTGAAGGGCCGAAAAGAATGGGGGCTGGTGGCGGTGAGTTGCATGGCTGGCGATCCGGCCCAAAGAAGCTTGATCACGGCGAGGTATGCAGCGGAACTCACCGGGAATGGAATGGCGTTCGAGCCCGAATTCCTCTCGGAAGGCATTGCGCCACCCGATCGGCTTCCTCAGATCATGGACGGGGTCGTTCGGAGAAGCGATCTTCAGCTTGGCATGCCCCGGGAAGCGAGAATCGGAGGGGATCCGGACAAGTTCCGGGACCTCCTCCTGGAGTACGGTTGGGAGGATCCACCGAACCATCCGGTGACGATTTGAGTGCAGAACATGGTTGAGAGGTCTCCGTCACATCGGCTGTTTCGCAGGTACCTGAAGGAAAACGGCCTGCCCGTGACCCGTCAGCGGGAGGCCATCGCCCAGGTCGTGTTTGCCTCTGCCGAGCACCTATCGGTGGAGGACATCGAGAGCCGTCTCAGGAGGGCCGGGAATCGGATTGGGAAAGCCACCATCTACCGGACCCTGGACCTTTTGGTCCGGAGCCGGCTGGTCGTGGAGCATGATTTCGGGGAAGGTTTCAAACGGTACGAACACCGGCTTTCCCAGGAGCCGGTCCATGAACACCTCATCTGTCTCGAATGTGGAAGGGTCATCGAGTTCGAAAGCTGGGAGGTCCAGGAGGTGAAAACCGAGGTCACCCAGAAGCATGATTTCCGTGCCATCCGCCACAAGCTCGAGATCTACGGGCTCTGCCGCCCCTGCCAGGACGCCGGCGTTGAGTTGCCCGATGACGGACTGACCTGCCCCATAGAGACCGTGTAACGGGATACCCCATGCCAAACCGCAGATCCAAGGACGCCCCAGGCAGAGGAGGCGGCCGGGAGGTGCCCCCCGGTTCACAACCCTCTGACGGGCCGGTTCCCCCCGGAGGCCGAGAAGCGCCGGGGTCCATCCAGGCGTTGAATCTGCCTTGGGAGCTTCCTCACACCTTTCTCGGGTTGGACGAAGAAGCCTCTGCCCTCAGGGCGGCCAAGACCCTGATCCTCCCCGTTCCCTACGAATCCACGACGAGCTGGGGAGGAGGAACTCAGGCTGGTCCAGGAGCGATCCTCCAGGCCTCCCGCTTTGTGGAGCTCTGGGACCAGGAGCTGGGGATTGATCCGTCGATGGTGGGAATCCACACCCTACCTGCCTTGGAGTTGACGCGGGCGGGGGCCGAAGCGGCCATGATCGAGCTGGAAGCAGCCTACGGCGAGATCCTGGATGCCGCGGAAGGGCGGTTCCTGGTGATGTTGGGTGGGGAACACTCCGTCTCTGCCCCGGCTATTCGGGCGGTGGCTGCACGGGCGGAGAGTCGGCTCAGCGTTCTTCAGCTCGATGCCCACGCCGATCTCAGGGCTGCGTACGAGGGGACACCGGCCTCCCATGCTTCGGCCATGCGGAGGGTCCTGGAGGTCGCGGACCTGGTTGGGGTGGGGATTCGGGGCATCAGTCAGGAGGAGGTGGAGGTCGCCGACGCCGAACCCGGAGTCACCCTTCTTTATGCCGATGAGATGTGGGAGGACGACGAGTGGATGGACCGGGCCTTGGAAAGCCTCGGGGATCCGGTCTATATCACCTTCGACGTGGATTTTCTGGATCCATCCCTCATGCCCTCGACGGGAACGCCTGAACCTGGCGGCGGAGACTGGTACCGGACTCTCCGCTTTCTCCGCCGGGTGTTTCGGGAAAGGCAGGTCCTGGCCTGTGATGTAGTGGAGTTGGCTCCAGTCCCGGGCACGCCGGCCCCGGACTTCCTGGCCGCGAAGCTCGCCTACAAGCTGATCGGGTATCGGTTTCACGCCTGATGAAGCGCCGTAACTTCGCGGCGCTTCTCTGGGAGCCTCCCGGGGTGGCCCGGTTCGACCGGTCCCTTAATGAAGCGCCGTAACTTCGCGGCGCTTCTCTGGGAGCCTCCCGGGGTGGCCCGGTTCGACCGGTCCCTTAAACGGCCTCCTCATGTCCCTCAAAGAGAAGGTTGCCCGAAAGCTCCGCCCTATTGAGCTTTCACAGGCAATGAATACGCCCGAGTTCCTCCCCGAAAGGAGCACCGTACCCGGTCTCCGCAGGGAGCTCCCGGACTGGGTTCTGAAACGAGCCACCGGGGCCTCCCGTGTGGAGGGGAACGCCCTTGGCCTCCAGTTTGACGGCCCGTTCACTTTCGACGCCTGGGTAGAGGCCATCGACGGCGCTCAGGAATTTGTGCATTTCGAGAACTACATCCTGAGGGACGACCGGGTGGGAAGGGTTTTTCGAGACGCCCTGGTGAAGAAGGCCAAAGAGGGTGTCCAGGTGAGGGTCCTCTACGACTGGATGGGGTCCTGGGCTACGCGCCGGCGGTTCTGGAAACCCTTCAGGGAGGCCGGGGTGGAAGTTCGGGCTTTTAACCCCCCCTCCATTCGCAACCCCTTCGGCGTGCTACAGCGTGACCACCGGAAGATGGTTTGCGTTGACGGTTCGGTGGCCTTCATCGGCGGCTTTTGCGTAGGGGAGGAGTGGGCAGGAGATGGGAAGAACCCTCCGTGGCGGGACACGGGGGTTGAGATCAGGGGCCCGGCCGCGGCGGTATGCGCACGAGCCTTTGAACGCATTTGGAGGCAGATCGGGGATCCGGTCTCGGACATTGTCCGGCGGGAACCAGACGAGATCGATCCGGTGGGGGAGACTCCTGTCTGGATCATCGAGGGCGAGCCGTGGAGGTCCCGGGTCTACCGGGAAACACAGCTGATTGCAGCTTCAGCCCGGGAGAGGATCTGGATCACCGATCCCTACTTCGTGGCTCCCTTTCCCATGGCCGAAGCGCTGACGGCTGCCGCCAGGGACGGAGTCGACGTCCGGATCCTTCTACCGGCCCACAACAACTGGCCCCTGGTCGGAAGTCTCTCCAGGGGTGGATACCGGGGGCTGCTGGAGGCGGGGGTGAGGCTCTTCGAATGGCAGGGCCCGATGATCCACGCCAAGACGATGGTGGCCGACGGCATCTGGTCCCGGGTGGGATCCAGCAACATGAACTCAGCCAGTCTTCTCGGGAACTGGGAAATCGACGTCGGGGTTTTGGATGAACGGTTGGCGGGCCAGATGGAGGGACTCTACCTGGCCGACCTCGCCTCGGCCGTGGAGATCGTACTCCCGCCCCGCTTGGCTTCCAAGGTCAAGCCACCGCCCGGTAGGGGGAGTCACCAGGAGGGGCCGGCGAAGACCACTCTGGATCCCGGCCGGACCCTGCAGGAGCGATTCGAGCGGTTGAAGAAAGGGACCGGGGCGACGGCACCCTTGGGGGTGCCGGCTCTGGTGAGGGCCGGGTCCAGTCTTGGAGACGCCATCGCAGGCCACCGGACGCTGGGCCGGGAGGATCGGACGGTTCTCGGTACCGTGGCCGGTCTCATCCTGGTCATCGCCCTGATTGCGGGCTTATTCCCAATGATCGTCGGATGGTTCGTCGCGCTGGTGGCGGGATGGGTCGGAATCGTCCTCGGGGTTCGGGCTCTCCTGCAGGCCCGTCGAGCCCGCATGGCGCTCGAGGTGGAGGCGGATGTGGGACCTGCGGAACTGAAGAGGCCGGAAGAGGAGGTGGGAGACGTTTGACAGATTCCATCGGTATCAGCATTGCCTTCGGCGCTGGTGTCTTGTCTTTCCTGTCCCCTTGCGTTCTTCCCCTGGTTCCCAGCTATCTGAGCTTCGTTACGGGAATGTCGCTGGAGGACCTCCAGGAGGGGGTTGACCGGCGGGCCACACTGGTCCACTCCGTTTTGTTCGTCGCCGGTTTCACCGGGATCTTTCTCTTGCTGGGGGCTTCCGCCTCCTTTCTCGGCCAGTTCCTGAAGCTCTACGAACAATGGATCGCCCGGGTTGGTGGGGTCATCATCATGATCCTGGGCCTCCACCTGGCCGGAGCTTTTCGCCTCACACCCCTCATGCGAGAGCGGCGTTTCCACCTGCATGACAAACCGGCTGGATACATGGGGACGTTGGGAGTAGGTGCGGCTTTCGGGGCCGGGTGGACCCCATGTATCGGACCGGTTCTCGGAGCGATCCTTACCTTTGCCGCTTCCCAAGAACAGTTCTGGTCGGGGGTGGGTCTGCTCTTCGTCTATTCCCTCGGGTTGGCGGTGCCTTTCCTCCTGTCGGCACTTGCGCTGGACGCCTTTTTGAGGACATTCGCCCGGTTCCGCCGGTTTCTCCCGGTGATTCAGATACTATCTGGGGTCCTCCTGGTGATCCTGGGCCTTTTCCTGGTGACGGGGACGTTCAGCGCGCTGGCCGGGTACCTCAACCAATTCACACCTGAGTTCATCCTGGACAGGATCTGATGGGACTCCATGCCTAGGGAAGCCCGCCCCATTTTTGCAGAGCTTCCCTAGGAAGCAACGGCCTGCTTTTCCTCCAGCTCCTCTTCCAGAAGCTGTCGTCGTAGAAGCGTTGCATAGGTACCACCACGGGCTAGCAGGGCAACGTGAGAGCCTCGCTCCACGATCCTTCCATCATCCAGAACCAAGATCTGGTCGGCGTTCATTACCGCCGAGACACGGTGGCTGATGATGAACGAGGTCCGGCCGGCCAGGACGGTCTTCAGATCCTCCAGGATCTTCGCTTCCGTATGGGTGTCCACCGCGCTCAGCGCGTCGTCGAGGATGAGAACAGAAGGGTCGCGGGCCAACGCCCGGGCCAGGGCCGTCCGCTGTTTCTGCCCGCCCGACAGATTGATGCCCCGTTCCCCGAGCAGGGTGGAGTACCCCTCCGGGAGAGCGAGGATGGTCTCGTGGATCTGGGCGACCCCGGCGGCGTTCTGGATCCTCTTTTCGTCCAGGACATCCAATCCCAAGGCGATGTTGGCCCGGATCGTCTCCGTAAAGAGGAAGGTGTCCTGGGGGACCATTCCTATGAGGCCCCTGAGGCCCTTGAGGTCCATGCTGGTGATGGGAACGCCGTCTACCAGGATCTCTCCCTCTGTCGGATCGAAGATCCGCGGGATCAACGAGACCAGGCTGCTTTTTCCCGACCCTGTGGGGCCTACGATAGCCACCGTCTCCCCCGGACGAGCCACGAAAGAGACGTCGTGTAAGACGTCCCTGTCGGTGTCTGGGTATCGGAATCCCACGTTCCGAAACTCGATTTCCCCATGCAGGCGAGAGATGGGTGAGGATGCCTCGGGAGGGCTCACGTTGGCTTCGGTGGCAAGAATGCGATTCAGCCTGCCCATGGATGCGGCGCCACGTTGGAAAAGGTTCACAACCCACCCCAAGGCGATCATGGGCCAGATCAGGAGAGCCAGGTAGAAGGTAAACGCGACAAAGTCCCCGATGGTGATCCTGCCGTCCATGACCTGGAGGCCCCCGTACCAGAGAACCACCACCATGGCAACCCCGGCCACCAGCATGAGGAGGGGGAAAAAGAAGCCGGAGGCCTTCACAAGCCCCATGTTTCGGCTCATGTAGTCGGCGTTGAGACCATCGAACTGATCTTCCTGCTCCTCCTCCTGGACATAGGCCCGGACAATTCGGAGTCCGGTGAGGTTTTCCTGAACCATGGTAGAAAGGGTGGATAGCTGTTCCTGGATCTCTTCATACCTCCGATGGATGACTTTCCCGAACCCGATGACGATGGGAGGAAGGGCCAGCATGGGGATCAACGCCACCAATGTCAGGCGGGGGCTGATCCAGATCATAAGGGCCAGGGAGAAGACGAAGCTCACAACCGTGTTGACGGCGTACATCACGGCCGGGCCGGTGGCCATTCGTACGGCCAAGGTGTCGTTGGTGGCCCTGCTCATGAGGTCCCCGGTTCGGGTGCTACCGAAGAACGAAGCGTCCAATCGAAGAAGGTGGTGAAAGAAATCATTCCGCAGGTCACACTCGATACGGCGACTGGCGCCATTCATGATCTGACGCATCCCGAACTTCGCCGCCCCGCCCAGGAGTGCCGCGAGGACGATGAGGCCGGCGTAGGATCCGATTCGGCCCGTGGTGATGCCGGGGTCACCAAGGCCATCCAGGGCCAACTTCATGAGGTAGGGACCGGCGATGGCGAAGATGTTGGAGATCAGGACCATGAGCAGCCCCAATGCGATTTCCTTCCGGTAGGGTCGCACATAGGGGAGGACCGTCTTCAACTCGTTCATGGAACTCCGGTTGGCCTTGAGAGGCTCTCTGGGAATCTCAGCACCTCCGCTCGTGCAGAGGTCTCCTACTTGGTGCGAAGAGGTGAAAAAGTTCCTGAACTGCCCTAGCTTCCTGAGTATGCAGGACAATCGCCTGACGGAACAGCGGAACCCCCGATCTTTGCGAATCGACCTACTCTCCTCGGCGGAGATCGTTGAGCTCATCAACTCCGAGGACCGGACGGTCGCGGAGGTGGTTGGCCAGGAGCGCGACTCCATCGCCCGGGCCATCGACCTGACGGTGGAAGCCTTCCGCCGTGGTGGTCGCCTCATCTATGTGGGAGCCGGCACCTCGGGTCGTCTGGGTGTTCTGGACGCTGCCGAGATGCCACCTACCTTCGGCACGGATCCGGAGATGGTGCAGGGAGTTATCGCCGGCGGTCCTGGTGCCCTGGTCAGGGCCCAGGAAGGGGAAGAGGATTCGCCTGAACAGGGTGCTGCGGCCCTGGAAGCCCTGGACATCGACTTCAGAGACTTTGTCCTTGGCGTGGCGGCCTCTGGGACCACACCTTTTGTCCATGGGGCCCTGGACCGGGCCCGAGAGAAGAGGGCAAGGACGGGGATCCTGCTCTGCACCCACCCTGACGCGGGCCTGATCCGGTGTCACGACGTGGTCATCGCGCCTCTGGTGGGGCCCGAGGTGATCACTGGCTCGACCCGGATGAAAGCCGGTACCGCCACAAAGTTGGTCCTCAATACCATCACCACGGCAGCCATGGTCCGTATGGGGAAGGTCTATGGAAACCTCATGGTGGATCTCCAGGTGAATTCCTCCAAGCTGCAGGATCGTGGGGAGAGGATCCTCATGGGAACGCTGGGAACGGAGCGCCCAGCGGCCAGACGTCTACTGGAGCAGGCCGGTGGAAGCGTCAAACTGGCCATCGTGATGGGGAAGCTGGACCTGGAACGGGAGGAGGCCGCACGTCTGCTTGAAAAGGCTGAAGGCCAGGTGTCCCTCGTGGTGGGGGACCCGCGTTGAAAGTGCTGGGCCTGATGTCCGGGACCTCCCTGGATGGAATCGATGTCGCCCTTCTGGAAATAGAGGATCCGCAGGGTCCAGTGGGGGCAGGAGATGGCGGGGGCATGGGCTCGGTCGACTGGGAGCTGTTGGCCTTTCGCACGAAACCGTACAGCACCGACCAGAGGAAGAGCATTCAAAAAACCATGACGTCGGGCGGATCACGGGAAATGGCCGTGCTCCACACGAGCCTGGGGGAATGGTTTTCCACTGCCGCTCTTGAGCTTCTGGAGGAAGCCGGGGTTTCCAGCGAATCGGTCCAGGCTTTGGGTTCCCACGGCCAAACCATCTGGCACGAGCCCCCTCATTCCCAGGCCAGGGGGAGCTCTCTTCAGGTTGGGTGCCCCGCCACCCTGGCTGAGAGGACCGGCATTGGCGTAGTGAGTGATTTTCGGGCACGGGACTTGGCTGCGGGAGGCCATGGTGCACCCCTCGTGCCATGGGCCGACCGAATCTTCTTCTCTTCCGACCGAGGCCCCCGGGCCATCCAGAACCTGGGGGGGATGGCCAACGTCACATGGCTTCCACAGGTGGGGGATCCAACGCCGGTTCTTGCCTTCGACACCGGTCCCGGAGTGGCTCTCCTGGATGCGGCCATGGAGCTGGCCACCGGCGGAGAAAAGGCCTTCGACGAAAACGGGGACCTGGCACGGGAGGGGGAGGTGCTGGAGCCCGTGTTGGAGCGGCTTCTGGCTCACCCATTCTTCCGACAACCGCCCCCCCGTTCGACCGGCCGGGAACTCTTCGGTGTGGGGCTGGTGCGAGAAGTCGCAGGGAGGATCGGAGGAATGAAGGGAAGAAACCTCACACCCGGCGTCACCCACCGGGGATGGCCGGATGTCCTGGCTACCCTCACGGCCCTTACGGCTCGCTCGATCGGGGAGGCCTACCGCCGATGGGTCCTGCCCCGGGGAGTGGACGAGATGTTCCTCATGGGTGGAGGCTCCAGGAACCCTGTTCTGTTTCAGGCGATCGAGGCTGAGCTTTCCCCCCTGTCGGTTCAACCGGGGGAGTCTTTGGGCATGGATCCCGATGCCCGGGAGGCGGCGGCCTTCGCCCTCCTGGCTTGGGCCCATCTTCAGGGTCTCTCAGCCAATGTTCCGGAGGCTACCGGTTCTCAGGGCCCCAGGATTCTGGGGTCCTGGACGCCTGGGAAGAAGGGAGGGGGGCCGTGAACCGCCGGACCCTCCTCGTTCTGGCTGGACTCCTACTCTTCCAGACCTGTATCCTTGCCCTGGTGTTCACCCCTCAACCCCACAGCGGTGGTGACAATGCAGGGTATGTATCCCTCGCCCACTCCATCGTCGACCGGGGGACCTACCAGGAGCTCTGGGATCCGGCCGAACCCCAGCACACGAAGTATCCTCCCGTGTTTTCTGTCCTTCTGGCTTTCGCGATCCTCCTGGGGGCCAAGAGCTGGGGGGTTTTGAAACTCGTCCCGGCCTTCTCCGTCGTCCTGGCCGTGGCCTTCAGCTTCCTCTGGGCGAAGGACCGTCGCGGCCTGTCCATGGGTCTGGCCGTGGCTCTCCTTGTGGGTGTTTCGGAGAGCGTGGTCTACTACAGCCAGTGGATCCTATCCGACCCTACCTTCTTGGCCCTCACCCTGGCCGCACTCTGGGCACTCCACAGGAGCTCTATTCCGGAAAAGCCAGTGGAAAAAGGCGGGGGAGGTATCCTGTGGCTGGGGTTGGGGTTGGCCTTGGTGCTTCTGGCCTACCTCACCAGGTCGGCGGGGCTGCCTCTGGCCGTAGCCACCTTCCTTTGGCTCGGTCTCCAGAGGCGGTGGAAAGGGGTGATCGGTTTCGCCGTAGTTGTTGGAGTCCCGGCTTTCCTCTGGTGGCTCCGGGGGCGTGTCCTGGGTGGCAGCGACTACGTCTCCGAGTTCTGGTTGGTTGATCCCTATCAGCCACACCTGGGGTCCATCGGGCCCGGTGAGCTGCTGGATCGTCTGAGTGGGAACCTCGGTGCCTATGTGTTCCAGATCCCGTTCCTCCCGAGCCTCCCACTCGGGGTCGGCCTGGCTTTGGTGTCCCTCGTCGGTTGGATCAAGATCCTTCGGGAAAAGGTCGGTCCGGCCGAGCTCTTCTTCCCCCTTTACTTTGGCCTCATCCTCCTTTGGCCCCAGCCCTGGTCGGGAGACAGGTTCGCCCTCCCTCTCCTTCCGCTCCTTTTCTTCTATTGCGGTGCAGCTTTAGAGTGGCTGTTGGTTTCCTTTTCGGTGGGGATGCGCCGAGGCGTGATGGCTTTTCTGATCCTGGTTCTCGCCCTACCCGCCGGGTACCAATGGTCCCGGATGGCGAAGGCGGCAGGGGTTTGCAGGGAGCTCACTCGGGCGGGGAGGTCGCGGGAATGCCTTTCCCCAGCTCAGGGCGAGTACTTCGCTCTTGCAGAATGGGCCGGGCTGTTCCTGCCTGAGGGAGCTTCGGTCACCACCCGGAAACCCCGCATCTTCTATCTGATGAGCGGGGTGAAAGCTCACTCGGTTCCGCTCTTGTCAGATCCGGATGAGTTCTTGGGTCGGATAAGGGATTCGGGGAGCCGGTACGTTTCCGTGGACCTCCTGGACATGGTTTCGGGATACTATGTCTATCCAGCCCTCCAGGGCCGGATCTCCAGCTTTTGTGGGCTGGTGGAGATCGGGGAGTTGGGGACCCAACTCTTTGGGGTGCTCCCTGGGGACCTTGGGGCGGGGCCTCCGGAAGGGGGACAAACTCTGAGTCGATGCCCAGCAGGAATGATGGGATTAGATCCGAATCCCCGTGGGCCTGTCCAAGGGTGGGAAATCCCCCTTCTGGTCGAGTAGGTTCCAAGGGAAGCTCGCCCCCCTGTGCAGAGCTTCCCTACCTCTTGTAGAGGATGGCCAGGGCCACTCCGAACGCTATCTGCTCCACCAGTTGCTCATCGGCGCCCCGGTCCTTCAAGAGTATCGAAAGCGCCGGGATTTTCCCTTGGGGCGAATGGGAGCCGGCCAGTTTGCTGAGCCCCCCCCAAGGGGTGAGGGCATACTCCAACCCCCCATACACGGCCCCCTGGAGAACGGGATGCCCCGGAATCCGAGGCTCAACCAGGGCAGCGTAAAGAAGGCCCCGCCCAGCGCCGGCGAGGAGCACGTCCGTGACCTCCTCCTCCAAGGGAGTCCCGCTCTTCTTCCCGGTGAGGGCTGGGCGGACCAGCTCCGCCAGGAATGAAGCTGCAGCTCCAGCTGCTCCGGCCCTGAACAGCCGGAAGAGCCCGGGGCCGCGACGGCTGGGCCAGAGGGAAAAAGCCCGAGTGAGGAGGGAGCCGGCACCCACGGTGAGGAGAGCGTCGAGGATCTTGTGGGAGACCTCGGGGGTTACGTGATGGGGTACACGGCCGGCGGGAGGGGGGTCTCCGAGACCCTCCTGCCGGGGAGCAGGGAGGTGGTTTCGGACCTTCTCTAGCGCGTACCCCACTCGGTACCAGAGATTCTCTTTCGTCTGCATCTTCCTGTGGCCTGGGGAAGGGTGTCTCCCGATAGGGTGAGGGTCATGCATCGATTTGACAAGATCGTTCTCCAAGGTCGGCTCCTCCGGGGCGTCGGCGTCTTCCTTGTTCTGCTCGCCACTCCTTTTCAGGGGTGGGCCCAGGTTCCGCCTGGCGAAGACTGGAGAACCCTCGAGACGGAACACTTTCGGATCACCTATCCGGCCGAGCTTCTGGACCTTGCCCAGAGGGCGGGACAGAGGGCAGAAAGGGCCTGGGCTTCGCTGGCCCAGATCCTCGTCGAACCGCCGAAACGGACAGTCGATCTGGTCATCACCGATCATGCGGACCTCTCCAATGGATTTGCCCGGGTCTTCCCATCCAACCGAATCGTCGTCTTCGCACCACCGCCGGTGGACGGATTCGGCCTGCCGCACATGGACGAGTGGATGGAGCTGGTGGTGACCCATGAGCTGGTCCACATCTTCCACCAGGATAGGGCCAGGAACCTGGGCGGATTCCTTAGAGCGATTTTCGGGAGGGTGCCTTTGGAATGGCCTTTCTTTCCTGGCTCCGCGACACCGGGCTGGACCGAAGAGGGGATGGCCACCTACTACGAATCCGAGCTTACCCAGGCCGGACGGGTCAGGGGCAGCTTTCATGAGATGGTGGTTCGCACGGCCGTCCTGGAAGGCCGCTTCGAGACCATCGACCAGAGTTCAGGGGATTCACCCGTTTGGCCCGGGGGCCAACGGTACTACGTCTACGGCTCCCTCTTCTTCAAGCACCTCATGGACCGACACGGTGAAGACGCCATGGGAGTTTTCGTGGAAGCCGTGGCGGGGCAGTGGATTCCCTACCGATTGAATAGTGCGGCGACGAAGGCCTTCGGGATCTCTTTTTCAGAGGCCTGGGAGGAAT
>JBDHGR010000022.1:0-26494 GCA_039589815.1 Gemmatimonadota bacterium
GTAGACCCCCGGTGACGCCAGTAAGCCACTTACCTGACACAAAACGGTGAACCGAATCGTTTCCAGGGTAGTCCAACGTCAGAAACGGGTCATCATCGGGCGAGGAATCGTGAAGAACCTTCATCTAGCAATCATCCTGTTTTCCCTCACCTTCGCCACCCAGGCTTGCCTGCACGAGCCTGTCTCCGTGCAGGGGGGAGGCGAGATGCAGGTCCTGTTGCATGTGACCGGCGGGTTCGCAGGCGCTGACTACGTGGTCCTTCTCGACGGTGAGGCCAGGGAACTGGTCGGAGTGTCATGCGTCAACCTCTGCGACTTTGATGACGGCGAGACGCTCCGGTCTTTGACTGCCGAGCAGGTCGAGTATGTCTGGGCCCTCTTCCAGGAAGCCGGGATTTACGCCCTGGATGGAGAAGACTTCGGGGTCCAGTGTTGCGATCAGTTCCATTTCGACCTGGACTACCGCGACGGAGAGGGCCGGAGCCGGGTCATTGGGAGCTCAGAGGCTCTTCCGCAGGACCTGAAAATCGCCATCGCGACCATACAGGGCATGGTGTCCGGGACCCTCCCGGTCATCGTGAATTTCGGAACCAATCCTGAGTTGTGGCCTGGGGATGCTTTCCAGATCCAGGACGCTGTTGTCTCAGGGCACGCTCTTCAGGTGACCCTCAGTTATGGCGGAGGCTGCAGGACCCACGATGTGAAGTTGGTGGCGTGGGGAGGATGGATGGAGTCCAACCCGGTTCAGGTAAGACTTTTCATCTCTCACGAAGACTTCGACGATCCCTGTGATGCCTGGATCACGAGGGTTTTCACCTTCGACCTCATTCCTATGAAACTTGCCTACCAGGGGAGTTATGGGGTGGGGGAGCCCGGAAAAACCACCCTTATCCTTCTTCTGGAAGACCCCATGTTGGCCAGCCCCCAAGGAGCTCGCTGGTTGGAATACATCTTCTGATCGGCCCTTGGTCGGAGCCATCCAGCCCGGATCAGCCCAGGCCAGCCCCTCTCAACCCGTTCCTTCCCCGAACCGAATCTCCATATCTCTTCCCGGCTCTGGACCAGGCCGGAGCCCCAGGAATGTCTGCACCTCTTCCGTGCCAGGCTCACCCACCTTCACCGTATAGCTCCCAGGTTGGAAGACCTTCGGCGTGAACCGCGAGCCATTGACCCGAAGAGTGTAGACCACCTCCCCTCCCAGCTCCGAGATCACCTGGACCACTGGGTTGGAGGGCCCGTCCAAGACCAGGGTGGGAAGGTACCCGTAAGGGATTTGACCGAATCCATCTTCTTGTTGGAAGCGCACAGGCCATCCGGGATATGGCTCACCCCCCTCTTCCGGGTCGGACCAGCGGGGCCATGCCTCAAGACTCACTTCCCGGCTGAAGCGGTTGAACCGGGCAACGCCATACCCTGGAGCCCGGTCATGAAGATTCGAGGGTTCGCGGCCCCACTTTGATGGATTGGATACCGCGAAGACCGTCATGAGATTCCCGAATCCATCACGGAAGTCACCGGTGTAAAGGGGTGCACCCGGATCTGGGCTTCCTCCGGACTCGGGAGGGTACCAGCGCCGGGGCCAAAAGTTTGCGATTGAGGGGACACAGAGGGCGAAGGGACCATCTCCAAAGCTCTCCACACCGTACTGGACGGTGCTGGCCAGGTGTTGGTCGCCCGCAAGATGGACGGCGAAGCCCTTCCGCATGGCTCGGAGCGCCCGGGCTCGACCGGAGGGAGGCCAACCGTTGGAGTCCATATCGGCAGCCAGCTTGTCACCGGTGACGTAGGTCCCGGGGACGGGGAGGGCCAAGGAGGGGATCACCGAACCGCTCATCGCATCGGCGGGGATGGTTGCCACGTTCCCGAAAATCGTCTGGGAAAGGACGACCTTCATCCAGGTCCCGTCGGCCCAGTCGCCGGCCCATTCCTCGAGGAACTCCTCCTGGTCCCTACCGAGGAGGGATGCTCCAGGGGGATCGGCTTCGACCCGGGGGTCGAAAGCTGGGTTCTGGACCCAGCCGTTCCGCACCTCTGCCCGGGGCATCAGGAGCCTCGGGGGCGACTTGAACTTCCGGTCCTCCAGGACGGCGAAGCTCACCCCTCCATAGAGAATGTCTGTGTAGTAGACCTCGATCCCGCTTTCCAGGGGAGTACCTTGCCATGGGACCGGGAGGTGGGAGGCTTGGGTCCGTTGAACCATGTTCACCCAATCCGGTGGGAGCTTGTACCCGCCCTGATCTTGGGCTTCCGCCCCAGCTAGACCTGGGGGGGTTGCTTTCCCTCCTGCTCCCCAGACATTTCCATGGAAGACGTCATGATCGTCAGGAATCGCCACAGAGGGGATCTCCCGGGTGAGGTCCCGAAAGGCCCAAACCCACAGATACCATTTGTAGAGGTAGTCTCCGTAGGGGTTCTCGAAGTCTGCCCGAGTCGGGCTCGCACCCTCGTAGACCTGGTCCCCACTGAAGAACAGGAAGTCCGGCGCGTGTGCCTGGACGTGGGTCACGATGTCCAGGTGCGGAAACCAGAGATCTGTGAGCCAATCGAAGTTCCCACGGTCCACACCTGGGCTTGCCACGTTGTGGTTCCCCGTAAAGGCCGCCACGACAACCTCGTCCCGATCCAGGGGTTCTGCTCTCACCCTCCCTTGATAAGGATGGCGTTGACCCTGGTGGTCCGGGCCCAAAAGGGTCAACCGATAAGGGACGTCTCTGGTTCCGGTCCACTCCTCCATTCGGAATCTGGCGGTGAACCCTGGTATCACCACGGGAGCTGACGCTGCAGCGGCCCACATCCCTCCTTCATCCTGCAACTCCAGGAGCACCGTATCGCGGCCCGCGGTTGCCGGCCCGGGAACCATGGGAGAGATGGGGAAGAGCTGGGCTGTGAGGGTGAGGACGTTCCTGCTGAGGGTGTGCTGGGCACCCAGGATGGGCCCCAGGCTCCGGTCCGGGTGGACCGACACCCCGCTCCCTCCCAGGTGGACCCGGGAGAACCATGCCGTGGGCCCCTCCTCACTGGCTCCGTGGGAGGCCAGTGCCATGCCGCCCTTCAACCGTTCAGCGGGGATCCCCGGTAGGAGAAGAGACACGGACGTTTCGCCCCCGTCTGATTCCGTGGCTTCCAAGTGCAGGGTAAAATCGTCCGAGCCCGGAACTTCCTGGCTACCGCCGGACCCTCGATCGACCCGGATCTGGAGCCTGAGAGCTTCCACACCCTGGAGAGCTTCTTCGCTCCGGGACAGAGTCCGATTCCCATCTTCAAAATCCCACACAACGATATGGCCCTGGTCGTCAACGCCCAGGAAGAGTCCTCCTCCCGGACCGGGGCTATGGTGAATCAGGGCTGTGCGGCGAAAATCCATTCCTCCTCCTGCCCCCAGCAGAATGCCTCCGGCGGAGGTTTCGCCCGTCGGGGACGACTCGCCCATAACCGCCGTTCCAGCGATCGAGAGCCCCATCTCCAAGCCCACCAGGATCTCACCCTGTTCAGGAACGGCCCTGCGGGTGAGAATGTGGGCCGTTCTCATGGGGAGAGAGTTCAGCACGGTGAGCTTCCCATCCTGCACGGCCCAGTCCTGGACGCGGTTCGCCCAGAGGTCGGGCCCGGGCCAGGGGCGGTCGGAGACTCCTTCCCATCGGAGATCCAGGCCGGTCCCCGCCGGTCCCTGACACCCCGTGAGAATCAGGGAGAACGACAGGCTGAAGAGGAAAAGACAGGTAAGCTGAAGGAGCTTTGGCAATAGGCTCCCTGATTGCTGGCGGGTGGTGCGACGAATCATACCACGTTCTCCTCGTGGACAAGTGTGCCTTCGGCGAACCGATGGAAGCCGAACCGCCTAAGATCCAGCGTCCTGTACTCTCCATAGAGAATCAGCTCGGAAAGGGCCCTGCCGATACCGGGGGCCTGCTGAAGTCCGTGACCCGAGAATCCGCTGGCGAGAAAGAGGTTTTGCACGTCCGGGTGCGGACCCAGGATGGCGTTCTGATCCAGGGGATTGAAAGCGTAATGCCCGGCCCAGGACGGACCCAGGCGGAGGGAATCGAAGGCCGGGACACGATGGGCCAGGGTCGGCCAGACCAGATCCTGAAAGAGATCGTACTCCATATCCAGGTCGAGAGCGTCGGGATCCCGATCTTCCGGAGGAGAAACCCCGCACAGGAAACCGGCTCCCTCGGGCCGGAAGTAAACCCCGGAGGGATCGATCACCAGAGGACAACCTGGTAGATCTGCCGGGGTTTGGATCCGGTACACGAAACGTTTCCTGGGACGAACCGGCAAATCGGGGACGCCTGCCAGATGGGCCACCTCGGCTGCCCGGGGGCCTGCTGCGTTCACCGCTAGACCGACCTTGACCAGGCCGGTCTTCTCGAGGGTCACCTCGTGGATGTGGCCTTTAGCTGAAGAGATTCCGACCACCCGGTCCTGCAGGTACGCGACGCCTTGGCTCCGGGCCTTTCCCCTGAAAGCCTGGAGAAGTGAGTACGGGTCCAACCAACCCTCCCCTCGTAATCCCAGGGAGCCGCCGGCCAGGTCGGAGATCTCAAGCCACGGGAACCGAGCTCGGAGGGACTCTGGACTCAATAACGCGATATCCGCGCCCAACGCGGTTTGTTTTGCCTGGTTCCTCTCCAACACGGGCAGGCCAAAGGTGGTGGCCAGGAAGAGGTAGCCTTCCTCCTGAAACCCCAGCTCCGGTTCCTCCCCTTGAACCGCCAGGATCCGGGAAGCTTCCCTGAGGAAGCCGGCGGAGAAGAGGGACAACGCGATATTTTCCGGGGTGGAGAACTGTTGTCGGATCCCTCCCACCGAGAGCGCAGTAGAAGACCGGGCGTAGGTGGGGTCCGGCTCCACCACGCAAACCCGAAGACCCTCGGATCCAGATTCTGCAGAAAGAAAGTAGGCTATGGAACTGCCTATGACCCCCCCGCCAATGATCAGGACGTCATACCCCGTCATGGACATCGGCCGGCCTGGCAAGAGCAAAGGTGCCCCAGGCGAGACAAACAGCTGCAAGAGACCGTTGGAAAAGCAGGACTCCGGGGTAGCCCGTGTCGTAGGGGATCAGCATAACCAGTGCGGAGATGAGGAGAGCTCCGGTCAGGATCCGTTTGCCTGTGCCCCTCGCGCCCCAGGGTACCTTCGGTGCCCAGCGCAGTCCCAACCAGGCCGCTGTCCAACCGAGGGCTAACCCTGCCAGGACGTCCGTCGGCCAATGCACCCCAACGGCCATTCTGGACATCCCCACCAGGGTCGCGAAGCCCAGGGCCAACCAAGGTACAAGACGGCGGGACGCGGTGAGGGCCCAAACCCCCGCAAGGAGGGCGGCGGTTGCAGTGTGACCCGACGGAAAAGAGCCTCGACGCAGAGCTGGCCCGATGATCTCCACAGCACCCTCCGGGAGGACACCCAGGGGCCGCGGGAGGCTCAACATGCCTTTGAAGAACCTCAGGATCAGCACCATAAAAATGGCACCCAGCAGGCCTCCCCAAATCCGCTCCGGGCTTCGGCGGACCCAGAATAAGAGAAGGACGGCACAGACCAGTCCGTCGCCCAGAATCGTGGCGTGTGCCCAGAAGGCGGGGCCGGTGAAGGACGAGAGATTGTTGAAGAAAGAGAACAGCGGCCGGTCCAGGCCGGTCACCTCTACAGCGATGAGAAGAATCAGGGCCAGGGCCGGGGGACCAAACACCAGCCACCGATGAGCCCGGATAATGGATTGGGTATCGGAGAGCGCCATCTCAATTGTCGCCTTGGTTCAGGGCCCGTGCCAGGACAATCCCACCCTTCTTGAACACGACCTCCGTGGGTATCTCCAGCCGATTCAGGCGGGTCACCCGCGTGAATACCACCTCGTCGGTCTCCGGTGGTCGGAGGGGTGTGATGTCACCGTAATAGAAGGCGAAGCTCGGCATGTCCAACCGCCACATCACCACATCCCACCCTTCGCTCCGGGCCAATAAGGCGGCTTCTTTGGTGGGCCCCTGCTGGATCTCACCATAGGTCGGGAAAAAGGCAAAGGCGACCACACCAGCCGAAACCAAGCCGGCTGCCATGAGGTGTTGCCAGGGTTTCCATTTCCTCAGGAAGAAGAGAACCAACACCGCCGTGAGGGCCAGCCCGGTCCAAACCCTGTACTCCAAATCGAAAGCTGCCGGAGCCACCGTCATGATGGCCCTGGTGTATTCGTCGTCCACCAACGGCTCCGCCAGCCGCCAGATCCCGGGCAAGAAGAAGAGGAACGAGACCAGAAAGAGGGCGGGGAGGAGGGCCAGGAACCGGTTCTGGAGCTCGGTCCGGTATCTGGCCATGAGGAGGAAGAGCGGCGTGGCCCCATACAAGAGGTAGTGGGGCAGTTGAGTGCTTGAAACCGAAAAAAAGAGGAAAACGAATCCGAACCAGAGCCAGAGAAACAGCTCCAGGTCACTCCTGTTGGCTCTTCGAATTCGGCCGAGGGACTTCAAGAAGAGGGCGGTGTGGGGAAGCAGAATCAGGAGTACGACGGGAACGAAATAATAGAAGACGCCCCCGTGGCTTTCCATGGTACTCGCGAATCGACCCAGATTGTGCCCAAGAAAAAAGCCGTCGATAAAGGCTTGCCCGTCCCTGCCGTAGATGGCCCAGTACCATGGTCCGGCGACGGAAAAGAAGATGGCCCACCCCACCGGACTGAAGACGGCTCTCAGATACCGGATCAATTGGCCCCGAACCAAGGCAAGGAGAAAGGCCGCAGAGAGGGGAATGACCACAGCCACGGGTCCTTTTGTCAGGAAACCCAGTGCCGACCAGAGAAACACCCTGTAGAGGGGTGCCCGCCGTTTCTGTTTCCAAAAGCGGTAGAGATCGAAGAGGGTGAGAGCCAGAAAGAGGTTCAGGAGGGCGTCGGCTGTGGCGGCCCGCCCGATAACCATCACCCATAGGGAAGTGGCCGTGAGGACGCCGGCCACCCAGCCTGCGGTGTCGCCCCACTCCCTCCTGGCAAATCCAAACACCAGAAGGACCCAGAGGGTCCCTGCCAAGGCCGAGTGGAAACGAAGGCCCCGCTCATTCCACCCAAGGAATGCGGTTCCCGCCAACTGGAAATAATAGGTGAGAATGGGTTTGTCGTAGCGCGGCTCACCGTTCAGCGTGGTGGAAACGTAATCCCCGGTCTCCGCCATCTCTCTGGTGGCTTCGCTGAAAGCGCCTTCGTCCCTGTCGAAAAGCGGTGGGCTTCCGAGGTTGTGGAAGAAGGCGAGGCCGATGGCCAGGGCCAGGAGAAAGAGCGGCCCGCGGCGGCGCCAGAACCCGAGCTCAGGGAAGTCCTGGGTCATCCGCCTGGGAGCCTGCCCAACCCACCCGGGTTCCTGTGGTGCTCCGCACCACATAGGGCTTGGCATTGGAAGATTCGAAATACGTCCGCGTGAGGAGCTCCCCTACAACACCGGTCGTAATGAACTGTAGGGAAGCGATCAACATCACGATGCCCACGAGCAAGAGAGGGCGTGTTCCGATGTCCTGCCCCATGCCGAACTTCACCCACGCCAGGTAGGTGAGGATCAATCCACCCAAGCCTCCGAACAGAAGGCCGATGGACCCGAAGAAATGCCCTGGGCGGGTCCAGTAACGCATAAAGAAGTGAACGGAAAGGAGGTCCAGAAGAACCCGGAAAGTCCGGCCAAGGCCGTACTTGGATTCCCCAGCCATCCGAGGCCGGTGGTTCACCACCTCTTCGGCGATCCGTTTTGGTGAGGTGGACGCGGCAAACCATGCCGGGATGAATCTGTGCATTTCTCCATACAAACGAACGCTTTCCAGAACTGAGGCACGGTAGACCTTCAGGCTACATCCGTAGTCGTGGAGTCGGACCCCGGTGACCCGGCCGATAAGGCTGTTGGCCAGGGCGGACGGAAGCCGACGCAGGAGGAAGCCGTCCCGTCGGCTCTTCCTCCATCCAACAATCAGGTCCAGTTCCTCCCGGACCAACCGACGGGTCAGAGGGATGATGTCTTCCGGGTCGTTCTGCCGATCCCCGTCCAGGGTCACGATCAAGTCGCCGCCAGCCGCGTCCATCCCGGCCTGTGTCGCTGCTGTCTGACCGAAGTTCCGTTGCAGGGCCACGACCGATATGTGGTCGCCGAACCGGCTCCGGGCAGCTTCCATCCGGGGGAGCGTGTCGTCTTCGCTCCCATCGTCGACCAGGACGGCTTCCCAAGGCCAGGGAGAAGAATCCATGGCCCGCTGGAGTTCCTCCATCAGGCCGTCGACGTTCTTACCTTCATTGTAGAAGGGGATCACCACAGAAACGGTGAGTAGTTTCAGAGAGTCGGGGTTACCCATAGGAATGCTCTTCATTCCCCCAAGATACTAGGAATCATCGGCCCTTTCATCCACACCCTCTTTGGCGAAAGGAAAGAAGGCCGCCAGGCTCCCGGCCAAAATGGAAACCCCTAGGATGAATAGGTGCAAATTGACCGCCGCCTTGAATGCGGCTTCAAGGTCCACGCCCAGGGGGACCAAACCAGCCATTACGCCGGCCTCGTAGGTTCCAGCTCCCGCGATACCATGGAAGGGGAGGACGCTGGAGAGCTCTCCGGTGGTGCTTCCCACCAGAGCCGTGGGAAAGGGCATGGGCGTGAAGGCTTGAAGAATCCATGCCAGAACCAGGAGTTTCGAGGACCAGTTCAGACCCGTCCAAAACCAAATCCTCCAGAATAGCCCGGAAGAGGAAGGGAGGCCCTGAATGGCTTCTCTACCCAGGGTCGCCATCCGCCCTTCCCGGGTTGAGAGTCTCCCGTCCAACCACCTCTGGGCTCGGAAGAGTCCGTAAGGCGCCGGGGCCAGGAGAAGGACCAGAGCCCATGCGAGGTCGATCCGACCCCAGAAGAAAAAGCCCGTGCCCAGCAAAACCACGAAGTGGAGATCAAGGACACGAAGGTAAAAAAGAGCCGGGAGGGACCGGGAGAAAGAAACCTGGAAGACCTTCGCCATCAGGACGGGGAAGGATGCCTCCCCACTTCGCATGGGGAGAAGGTTGTTGAGGAGATTGTGAACCAGAACCAATCGAAACGTCCGAAAGAACCGCCCGGCCGTGACGGGCTTGAAGTACTCCTGAATTCGGATCGTCCGGACGGCATAGCTTGCCAGAACCAGGCCCAGGGCCGCGCCCAGAGCACCAGGCCGGATCTCCATCCAGGGGGCCAGAAGGACCCCCCAACCCACGGAGAGATGGATGAGGACGACCAACCCGATCATGAGGACGGCACCGAAAGCCCATCCGAGCCTCGACCGGTCGCTCTCTCCGGAGCTCATCTCAGGACCCGTCCGCTACCCGGGTTCTTACCTTTCCCGGGTCCAACGGTTCATCCAGGCGAGGACGGTTTCGTGCCACTGAATGCCGTTCGCTGGGTTCAGGACCCAGTGGTTCTCATCCGGGAAGTAGAGGAATTGGCTGGGAATACCCTTTCGTTGAAGGGCGGTGAAGGCTCCGATCCCGTGCTCGAGGGGCACCCGATGATCTTGGGCACCGTGAATCACGAGCATGGGAGTCTGCCAATTCTCCACATGGGAAACCGGATTGTGGCGTTCGTAGCCGCTCACACTCTCCCAATAGGTGCCGCCGTGCTCCCATTCCGGAAACCAGAGTTCTTCCGTCCCATAGTACATGATCCGCTGGTCGAAAACGCCATCATGGTTCACCAGACACTTGAACCCGTCGGCCCAGTTCCCAGCGATCCAGTTGATCATGTAACCGCCATAGGAGGCCCCAAGGGCACAGGCCCGATCCCCATCCATCCACGGGTACCGGTCAAGGGCCGCTGACATGCCTTTTTGAAGGTCCTCCAGAGGTTTCCCTCCCCAGTCTCCGGTGATGGCATCGGTAAACTCCTGGCCGTACCCGGTGGAACCATGGAAGTCCACAAGGAGGGCTGCGTACCCAGCTGCGGCATAGACCTGTGGGTTCCAGCGGTAGTGGAAGTTGTTCGCGGAGGATCCCTGGGGTCCACCATGGATGATGAAGGCCAATGGGTATCTCCGGGAAGGATCGAAGTCCACGGGCTTAACCAACCAGGCGAAGACCTCGTCCCCTCCTGCGCCGGGAAAGGTCATCTGTTCATATTCACCCAACTCGATCGATGCCAACCGGTTTTCGTTCACGGAGGTGATGGGTTCCACAGCGGTCCCATCTGCTCGGGCCCGGTAGAGCTCTAGAGGGGTCTGGAAATCGGCCCTGCCGAAGACGATGTCGTCTCCGGCGAACGCGGGAGATCGGATCGTGCCGTCGTGGATGAGCTCCTCAACCTCTCCCGACTCCACATCTACGGTGAATAGCGATGTATTCCCGAGGTTTTGAGCGGTAACCAGAAGGGTACGGCCATCGGGGGAAAACGTCATGGACCCGACCGACCGATCCCACTCCTCCGTGAGGACCCTGGTCTCACCGTGGGGCCAATCCTGTAGGAGGATCCTGAACCGGTCTGCCTCGAATCCAGGTCGCTCCATTGCCAAATAGGCAAGGGTCGCGCCGTCGGGACTGAAGACCGGTTGTGTGTCCCAAGCGCGGTTGTCCGTGGTCAGGAGCTCGGGACCGTGGGACCCGTCGGACGGGGCTATATGCAGATCGAAGTCCGTCGACCAAGGTTCTGAACCCCCGGCAAGGCGGACGGTGAAGATCAGAGCGCTGCCATCGGGTGTGAAGGTGTATTCTTCCGGACCCCCAAACGGTACGGAGGGGGAGTCGCCATCCAGCCCGGCCATGATGTCCACTGGGTTACCCTCACCCCCCACCGGCAATACGAAGATGTGAGACCGTCTGCCGTCTTCCCAGGTATCCCAGTGTCGAATGAAGAGGCGGTCGTAGAGCACGCCGCTTGATGCTTTCCCGGCGGCTTCCTCGAGCCGGTTCGCGGTGCAGGCGAGATCCGGGCAATCGGGGAAAACCTCCATGCTGACAGCCAGGTAGGACCCCTCAGGGGAAAGGGCCATGCTGCCTACATCAAGGGGGAAGTCGGTTACCGGGCGTGCCTCCCCCCCTCCCAAGGCAATCCTCCAGACCTGCGAGCCCCCGGAACGTGTGGAGAGGAAATAGACTGCAGATCCGTCGGGGGCCCATCGTGCGTTGAACTCCGATGCCGGATGGGTCGTTAGCCGGCGAAGGCCCGTGCCGTCCACCCCCACCACCCACAGATCCGACCGGCGCCGGTTCTCTTCTTCGTCCAGGCTGCTGAGTCCGAATACCACCCACCTGCCGTCAGGGGAAACCTGCGGATCGGAAATCCGATCCATCTCCCAGAGGTCATGGACATTGAATGGGTGGGTCTCCTGCGCTTCGGCGGGCTGGCCAGTGGATGCAAAGGCCAGGGACGCGATGCTTGCGGAAGCCAGAATCCGTCCAACGTTGGCCATCGATTCCTTCTCCTGGGGGTGTGGGGGTGAAGCCTGTCGCGCTCGTCATTCTACGAGATGGTGGCCGGCCATTCTACTCCTGTTGCGGCATGCCGTAGGCTGCCCACTCCTCTCTTGCCGGTCCATAAACGCCGGGGACGTCTAGTCCTGCCTGCCGCATCAGGACCGTCATCTGCCCCCGATGGTGGGTTTGGTGGCTCAAGATGGCGGCCAGGCTCTTCCCCCTCGGCCACTTCTCTCCATACATATCATCCTCTACTTCCAGATCACCGTCATCCCAATTTGAACCGACTTCCTTTGCGAGGGACTCTGCGGCTTCCCTGAAACGGTTGGTAAGATCCTCCGCCGAAGCAGGGACTGGATCCGTCTCCCCGGGGCCGAGGATCTCCAAGCCCGTACCGGCTCCCATCTCAGGGAGGGTCTGCACGATATGCCAGGCAATTCGGCCAAGGGTTCGGCCTTCCTCACCCACCCTCTGTTCCAGGGAACCGTCGGTGAGTTTTCCGAACACCTTCAAAGTCGCTTCGGTTTCGTACGCCCAACTGCCGAGGAAGTCCACGATTTTCCGGAACATGGTCGCCTCCAAAGTCTCAGTGTCAACAGCGGCTAATGAACGAGGAACGCTGGCAAGGCTGTGGCGAACAACTTCAAGAGTGTGCCCACGTAATGCTCCTCCTGAAGGTTGAGGGTCAATCGCCCGCAAACCGAGTGTTGCCCACCAACTCCATCACCACGGCGGCCGTCTCCTCGACCGCCCTGTCTGTAACGTCCAAAACTTCGCATCCAAGCTCGGAATAGAGCCCTTGAGCGTACGTCAGCTCGTCCTGAATCCGGCTCAGGTCCGAGTAGTCGGACTGGCCCGGGAAACCCATGGCCCGAACCCGGAGCTTCCGGATCCCGGCTAGTTTCGCTGGGGAGATGGTCAAACCCACGATCTTCTTGACTGGGACCCGATGCAACTCCGGGGGGGTGGGTACCTCGGGGACGAGAGGTAGGTTGGCCACCTTGATGGCCCGGTTGGCCAGATACATGCTGACGGGAGTTTTGCTCGATCGGCTGACGCCGAGAAGCACCACGTCAGCTGCCCGGTACCCCGTGGGGTTTTTCCCATCGTCATGGTTCACCGCGAACTCCACCGCCTCGACCCGCAGGAAGTATTGTTCGTCGAGCTTGTGGATCAACCCCGGCTCGAGTAGGGCAGTCTCGCCTGAGATTTTCTCGAGCCCCTCCAAGGCTGGGCCCATGATGTCCACCAAAGGGATTCCATGTCTTTCGGCTTTAGCCTGTATGACCTTACGGACTTCCGGGATGATGACGGTGAAGATGATTATTGTGGGCTGGTCCCGGGAGGCTCTCATGACCTCCAGAGCCGCGTCGGGCGTCTCGATATGGCTGAAACGCCTCAAACCGACGTTTCCCTCGGGGAACTGACTCAGGACCGCTTTTGCCACCAAGTGGGCGGTCTCACCCATGGAGTCAGACACGACATACACGACAGGGTTTCGCTTCACGTCCCATTCCCAGGTTGAGGGCCGATCGACATGTATGGTTAGGATAGGGGATCCCGGGCTGCATATCGAGTCCCCGCACTCGGATGGGGCCCGCCGGTGCGTGTCCCTCTTGCCTACCGCAACGCCGATGCCTCTTTTTCCTCCATGGCCAGTCTCACCTCCCCTCCAGATGGCCCGTCTCCCGATGCCTATCGCCTTGCGGCCCTTCTACAGAGCCTCGGCATTACCCACCTCGTGACGGTTCCGGACAACACATCGGCGCCGATTCTCGGGGCTCTGAAACACTTCCCAGTGTCAGCGTCCGGCGCGGGGGAGGGGGAGGATGCCGTTCGGCTTCTCTACGCCACCAGAGAAGGGGAGGGAATCGGTTTAGCGTCTGGCCTTTGGTTAGGGGGAGCCCACCCGGCGGTCCTTATCCAGAACACGGGGCTTTTGGAGGCCGGCGACGCCCTTCGTGGCACGGCCTCCCGAATGGGAGCACCCATTCTTCTCCTCGTCACGTGCAGGGGATACCCCAAGGCCCGGGACCTCGGTATCGACCCTGCCGAACTCGAAGTGGACCGGGATGTGTTGGTGCGTAGTGACCTGGATTCAGTGGCACACATGACCGAACCGACCCTTCGAGCGTGGGGGATCCCATACGTTTTTCTCAGGGAACCCGGGGATCTCTCTCCTGTTCGGGACGCCTTCCTCCAGGCCATGGAGGAGAAAAGACCCGTGGCAGTTCTCCTCGATGCCTCCTTCACATAAGGGGCCTCACGATGCTCACCAAAGACCAACTTCTCCTTCCCTTGGCGGCCCATCGCCGGGACGAAGTCGTGGTGACTAGCATGGGCGTGACCCGGCCGTGGGGCCGGATTTCCGACCACGACTTGGACTTTGCATCGGCCGATAGCTCCATGGGGCATACGGCGGACCTCGCCCTGGGGATTGCACTGGCACAACCCTCTCGCAGGGTTATTTGCCTGAACGGTGATGGCAGCATGCTCATGAACCTGGGTACGCTCGTGACCATTGCCGAGTCGGGAGCCAGGAACTTCGTTCTGTTCGTGTTGGAGAACGGGACCTACGAAATCACTGGCAACCAGCCCATTCCCGGCGCCGGGCGGGTGGATTTCCCCGGCCTGGCCCGGGCTGCGGGTTTCCCCAGGGTTTACTCCTTCAACAGGGATGTGGGATACGAGGCAACGCTTCCTGAGATCCTGACGGTGGAAGGCCCCGTTTTTGTTGGCGTAGGACTGCAGCGGGGATCGGAGGGCCCCATCAGCCGGAGCAGCCAGGAGGAGTCCCGGTACCTTCAAACCTCCTTGGCTCACTGTGCTGAGCAATTTCGCAAGGCCATGATCGGCTCGTGAGAGGACCCAGATACCCTGTTCTCTTTCGGTCCACCTGCCTGATCTGAGGTCTCCCCTTTTCCTTTCCTCCCTCCGACCCCATGGAGGTCTCCCCTTTTCCTTCCCTCCCTCCGACCCCATGATGGACCCCAGCCCGAATCAGAAGGAGGAGTCATGAAGTCTTTTCGTAGAACCGTCGGCGGAGCCATTCTCCTGGCCGCTGCACCATTCGTTTGCCTGCCCTCAATCTTGGAGGCCCAGAGCTTTCGCCCCCAGAAGCCTGTCCTGCACGGGAAGCACTGGGTGGCAATCACTGGGAAACCCATGGCTGCCACGGCCGGGGCCACCCTCTTCATCCAGGGTGGAAATGCCGTTGATGCAGCCTGCGGGATGTTGGCAGCCACTGCCACCATGTGGGATGTCCTCAGTTGGGGTGGGGAGACCCAAGCGCTCATCTTCAACCCCAACACGGGGAAGGTCGTAGGGATCAACGCCCTGGGAGCGGCCCCGACCGGCGCCACCGCGGAGTTCTATCAGGAGCAGGGATACCGGTACCCGCCCGCCAACGGTCCCTTGGCTGCCGTGACTCCCGGGACCCCAGGCGGACTCATGACCATGCTGGCCGAATACGGATCCATGAGCCTTGCCGAGGTCCTGGCGCCGGCCATGGAGATGGCTGCCGGCTATCCTATCGAAGCCGGCGCCGCCCGGGGGATGAGTTCGAACCGACGCTTGATCGGGGAGTGGAAGTACTCCAGGGAGGTGTACTTCACACATCCGGAGGATGATGAGAACCCAGGTCCCCGGGCTGGCGACATCTTCCGGCAAGAGGACCTTCTGGGCACCCTGAGGAAGCTGGTGGAGGTCGAAGCAGAGGCGTTGTCTGAAGGGAAGAGCCGGAAGGAAGCCATATATGCCGCCTACGACCGATTCTATAGAGGTGACATAGCCCAGGAGTTGGTGCGAGGGACCCAGGAGGAGGGTGGCCTGATCACCATGGAGGACCTGGACAACTGGCAGGTCTATATCGAGGAACCGGTCTCCACCGATTACAAGGGGATCGACGTCTACAAGCTGACCTCATGGGTGCAGGGGCCGGTCATGTTGCAGGCCCTGAACATGCTGGAAGATGTGGACCTGAAGCGGATGGGATTCAACAGCGCCGAGTACCTCCACACCATCTACCAGGTCATGAGCCTCTCCTTCGCCGACCGGGATTTCTATTACGGGGATCCGTATTTCCCGCCCCAGGAACCCCTGGCGGGCCTCCTCTCAAAGGAGTATGCCAAGAGCCGCTTCGACGAGATCAACTGGACCATGAACGATCCGGATATTCGTCCTGGTGATCCCTACCCCTTCATGAACGCCGAAAACCCCTTCAAGGAGTACCTGGACGCCTGGACGACCACAGGTGGGGAAGGGGAGTTGGATCACATGGCTCCAGGGGATGTGACCCCGAGGCGTCGAGGCGGAAGCGGCGGCGATGAATGGGTGGACAGCCAAAAGCTGTATGGAGAGGATCTCTATACCGGAACCACCTCGATCCAAGCCGCTGATGAGGAAGGGTGGGTGGTTTCGATCACCCCCAGCGGTGGATGGATCCCAGCGGTGATTGCCGGTCGCACAGGAGTCGGGCTCAGTCAGCGAGCCCAAAGCTTCGTCACCGATCCCGCCGACAACCCTTTTAACGTGGTGGAACCGGGAAAACGCCCTCGGGCAACGCTGACCCCGGCCCTGGCCCTGAAAGATGGAAAACCCTTCCTTTCCTTCGCGGTGCAGGGCGGGGATGCCCAGGATCAGAATCTCCTCCAGTTCTTCCTGAACATGGTAGAGTGGGACATGAACGTTCAGCAGGCGGCGGAAGGGCCCAATATGAACAGCAACCAGATGCGAGGTTCGTTCAGTGGGCATACCTCCTCTCCAGGCCGCATGCTCGTTCATCAATCCGTGCCCGAGGAGGTGAGAGAGCAGCTTCGGCAGATGGGGTACCAGCTCAGGGTTTCCGCCCGGACCTCGGGTCCCATAAATGCCATCTTCTTTGATTGGGAAAACGGAGCTTTCTGGGGCGGATCAAGCAATCATGGGGACGACTACGGAATCATCTGGGAGTGAGCCGGGTCCGTTGAATCAAAGCGATCGGCACTCTTCAAAGGTGAGATGACTACTCCACTACTCACCCGTCTCCGAACGCGTCTTCAGCGGTCGGGGACGGTTGCCCCGGTGGCTTTGGCTGTGACCGTTGGGGCGATGGGTGCGGCCGGAGCGATCGTCCTTCGGTGGCTGATACGGGCCGTCCAGTGGGTATTCTTCGACCAAGGGGAGCGACTGGGCGCGGCTTTCGCGGGGTCGTGGGCCGATCGCATTCATCTTCTGGTGGCCCCCGCCATTGGGATGGTGGTCGTCTCCTGGATGGTGCGCAGGTGGGCCCCTGAGGCCCGCGGCCACGGTGTGCCGGAGGTCCAGTACGCCATCAGGAAGTTGGGGGGGCGTATCCGGTCCAGGGTCGCTGCTGTAAAAGCCGTTGCGTCGGCCATCTCCATCGGGTCCGGGGGCTCTGTGGGACGGGAAGGCCCCATCGTGCAGATCGGCTCCTCTTTGGGGAGCACCGTCGGCCAGGCCGCCGGGTTGGGCCCAGAACAAACCCGCATCATGGTTGCCGCCGGGTCGGCGGCTGCCATCGCGGGTACCTTCAACGCACCCATTGCCGGGGTCATGTTTGCCATGGAGGTGATCCTCGGCAACTTCGCCGCGCGGTCCTTCGGATTGGTGGTGATCGCTTCGGTGACGTCCACGGCTATATCCCAGGCCGTGTTGGGTGATTCCCCGGCCTTCAGTGCGGCTGACGCGTTCACTCTGGTGAGTGAGTGGGAGTTTCTCCTCTATTTGGCTCTCGGTGTTTTCACGGGTCTCATCGCCCTGGCTTATGTCCAGAGCGTGTACTGGTTCGAAGATTCCTTCGACGCCTGGAAACTGAGACCCAGCCTGAAAGCTCTCATCGGTGGGTTGGGTGTAGGTGCCCTGGGGTTCTTCGGAAGCGACCGCATCTTCGGTGTCGGGCACGAGGGGGTGGAACTTGCCCTCCAGGGGGACCTGGCTTTGGGCTTCATGCTTGGCCTGGTAGTCCTCAAGATCCTGGCCACATCCATTACCCTAGGGGCCGGTGGCTCAGGTGGGGTATTCGCCCCGGCCCTCTTCATCGGGGCCATGGCCGGTGGGGCCTTCGGGAAGATGGCCAACCAGCTTCTACCGAACGTTACGGCTCCCCCGGGGGCCTACGCACTGGTGGGCATGGCGGCGCTCTTCGCTGCAGCGGCCCATGCCCCCATCACGGGGATCATCATCCTCTTCGAGATGACCGACAACTACCGGATCATTCTTCCGCTGATGTTCTCCGTCGTCGTTGCACATCTTATGGCTTCGTCCATCTATCATGACTCCATCTATTCCATCAAACTCCGGCGGAGGGGGGCCCTGGCTGCCCCGAAGCAGGAGGCCGGGGTCCTGGACCTTCTGCTGGTGACCGACGCCATGTCCCCGGAGTACGAGACGGTCTCCCCCGGCCTGACCCTGGCGGACATGGCCGAGGTGGCCCGGGAGGGGAAGGTCCGAAGTTGGCTGGTGGTCAGCGAAAATGAGGATCTTCTCGGGATCGTCACGGAAACGGATCTGGAAAGGGCCATCGTCGCGGGGAGTGAGGAAGGCGCAACGGTCGGACAGATCATGACCACGGCACTGACCACCTGCACCCCTGGGGAATCTCTCCGAACGGCCTTCCGGAGGTTCGCTGATCGTGCGGTCTACCAGATCCCCGTGGTAGAGGAGGACGACCCCCGGGCGTTGGCCGGTGTCCTCCGCCGGAACGAGCTTCTATAGGCCAGGAGGACCTCTGCTTCCGCCGCGTCAGGGAGATCCGCCTCCCCCCGGGGACCTTGATCGTGTTACTACGCCGGGGGGAAAGGGCTGTGGTTCCTAAGGGTGACACCAGGGTGGAGCCAGGGGATGTTCTGGTCCTCCTCACCACTCGGGATCAGGAGGACGCCGTCCGGAGTTGGGTGGGAGAGCACTAAGGAGCCGGTGGAGCGGTCTCCCGCCGACCCAGGTTGCGGAGGCCTCGCTCCTTCCGGGCATCAACGGAAGGACTTGCTCCTTCCGGGCTTCAACGGAAGGACTTGCTCCTTCCGGGCTTCAACGGGAGGCCCCGCTCCTTCCAAGCAACAACGGAAGGAAGAGGAACATCCCGATACAGATGGCCATGGCCACATGGAACACCCGGGCCATTCCCCCCCACGCGAATACCGCCGCCATGATCAGGGGGCCCAGGGTCTGGCCCACCCGCAAGACCATCCCGTTTGCCGACATGAAGATCGCTCGGTGTTCCGTGGGAGCGAGGCCGGCCAGGAGACTCATGACAACCGGGTAGTTCATCCCCTGAGCGATCCCGAAGAGGCATACCGGGAGAGCCACGAGCCAATGCCCTGGGAGGTAGGGAATGGCCAGGAAAGAAAGAGCATAGAGGGCGAAGGCTGATGTGATCAAACGCTCCGAAGAGATGGGCTTGGTCAGGAAGCGCAGATTGGAGGCGGTGACGGCGGTGGAGAGGGAGCCCACGCTCATGATCAGGCCGATGGCGAAGGCGGTCGAGCCGAAGCGGTCTGATAGGTGTAGGGGTATGAATGTGGTATATGCCCCATACAGAACGATGAAGGTCGTCACCGAAACCAGGTAAAGACCGATCACCTTCCGGTTCTTCATGCCTGAAAGGGCCTCCCGCAGGTAGGTTCTGAGGCCGTCTCCCCTCCTGACCTCCATCGACTCCAGACGAAACAGGACGGCCATGGCCACCGCCAACCCGACAATGGGAAGGGCAAAAGGCACATACCATCCGAGGGCTGCCAAAGCCCCACCCAGAGACGGGTACACGGCCGTGCCGATGCTCAGGATGGAAGCGTTGTATCCCATGGCTTCCGTCCTCTGACGGCCGCTGAAGAGATCTCCGATGAGGGCGGCGTTCGATGATCCCAGTGATGCAGCTCCCACACCCTGGAAGAACCTCAGAAGGAGCAGGATCTCGAAATCCCGGGCCAGTGCACAGGAGGATCCCGCCAGGGAGAAGAGGATCAGGGCCGGGACCAACACTTTTTTTCTTCCGAAACGGTCCGCCAGAATCCCGAGAAGGGGTGTGAGGAGAATCCCCGGCAAGGTGAAGACGGTAATGAGGAGCCCAACCGCCTCCGGAGAGACGTCAAGCTCCCGGGCGACGGTAGGGAATACCGGGGCGATTGAAGAGACTCCCAGGACGGCGAGCAAGGTGACCCCGAACATGATGTTCAGGTTGGGATCGAGATAAAGGGGCCGGTCGGAGGGTGCCCCGGTTTTGGTCATGGACCTAGGGAAGCTCTGCACAAGTGGGGCGTGCAGGTGTAACCCAAAGGGCACAGGGGGGGTGCGGCGGGCACCGCCGCGTGAGCGGTGGTCGCGGCGTCAGAACTCCTCCCCGATGCTTTGGCATCGTATTCGTCGTCCTTTCTTGTCTGCCACTCGCAAGACCCCTGTGCGCGGCCGCACCCCACTTGTGCAGAGGTTCCCTAGTCTACGCGGTCCATCAGGTGATCGTACCGGAGGAGGACTTCGCGGAAAGCGATCTCTTCGGCGGCCAACACAAAAACCGTCGAGGGCAGGCCGTCCGTTCGCATCCTGAGTTCGGCGTAGTATTCCTCGAACCCGCCCTTCTCGGGGCGGGCGATCCCCATGAACACGAGATCGGCGTCCGCCGAGGATTCCTGGAGGATGTCGAAGAACGAGGCGCCGTTGGACGCCAGAACATGGGGCTCTGCACCTGTCCGGGTCCTCTCGGCCATGGCGGCGAGGTTCTTCCGGGCCTCCTTCGCCGCTTCCTCATCTGGAACCACCATCATCAGCCGCACTCGGGCTTGTTGCCACTGAATGCTGCTCTGAAGGAGGTAGGCCAGGATGAGCATGAGGGCACCGTTGGCCTGGAGCCCACCCCACCAGATGTCGATGAGCCTTCGGTTCCCAAAACCCTTTTCCTCGTCATCTCGGACGATGAGTACGTTTCGTTTGGAGAAATAGAAATTCTCCACCATGCGGCAGTAAGGACCCCGGTGTTCGGTTTCTTTTGTATCCCCCAGGAGGATCGTATTGGGGACCAGGGTCCCCAGGCCGTACGTCTCTACCAGTTGTTCCGATCCAGCGAAGGGATCCGGTGCCGACACAACCCTCACCAAGGCGGCCACGCCCCTCTTCGAGAGGAAGTCCTGGATTCCGGTCTCCAGGGTCTGCTTCCGCTCCACTGTGACACTGTCACTTCCCACAACGGTGGCGACGGTGAGGATGCCACGGTCATGGGTGAAGGAGGTAGCCAACTCCACAAGGTGCCAACGCCTCTTTGGGGCGCCGGAAAGGACCAGGAGGTGTGGCCTCCAGTTTCGGGGGTCCACAGGCTTCTTCAATCGCATCAGTCCGGCGCGTGTGAGGGCGAGCCAGATCCCCATGCGCACGTCCCCCCATGCCGCCTCGAGGCCCCTTCGCTCGAGCCACAGCAGGATGGCCAGCACGAAGACCACCGCCACGACCGTGGCCGCAGCATTGATGAGGAACATCACTACAATGCAACCGCCGGCTCCTAGCAGGGAAATGGACCAGTGGACCTTGAAAAGGGGTCGAAACGATGGGCTTTGGAGAAGCTTTTCGATCCCAGCAGAGATGTTCAACACCCCGTAGGTCGTGAGGAAAAACATGGTCAGGATGGGGGCGATGATGTTCAGGTTTCCGAACCAGACAGCGGCCAGAGCCAACGCCAGAGTCACCAAAGTCCCGGCCCTTGGACTGTCGTCCGGTCCGCTCCCCGTTCCCAGCCAATGCAACCGTCGGGGGAGGATTCCGTCTCTAGCCAGGGCCTGGAGGACCCTTGGAGCCCCCAGTATGCTCCCGACGGCACTCGAGAGGGTGGCTCCCCAGACCCCCAACAGGATCGCCGGGCCCCAGATGGCGATCCTTTGCATAACCAGGGGGTCGAAAATTAGGGCTCCCCGTTCGGCCCGGAGGACCAGAAGAACGGGAATGGTCATATACACCAGATACCCGACCCCGATTGCAGCGAAGGTCCCCCTGGGGATCGAGCGGCCCGGGTTTTCCAAATCCCCCGACATGTTCACGCCGGCCATGATCCCGGTGACCGCCGGAAAGAACACCGCGAACACGATCCAGAAGTCTGTCCGAGGTTGCGTGATCAACTGGCCGGTTTCCGGTCCCGTGTTTGCCACCGGGTGTCCGAAGAGAAGGGCGAGGAGAGAAAGGGCGATGGCGCCCATGATAAAATACTGGGCTCGAATCGCTGTCCGGGCTGACGTGATTGCCAGGGCCGCTACCGCTACGGTGGTAACCAGCCCCACTGCTTTCTCGTTCAGAACCGGGAACACCTCTCCCAAGCTTTCGGCGAAACCCACGGTATAGAGGGCCACCGAAAGACCCTGAGCCAGGAAGAGCGGGATCCCGATGGCCCCGCCCGCTTCGATCCCCAGGGACCGGCTGATCATGTAGTAGGCACCGCCGGTTCGCACCCTTTGGTCGGTGGCGATGGCGGAGATGGAAAAGGCCGTGATTAGAGTGATTGAGGTTGAGAGGGTGACGATGAGGAAAGTGCCGACCAGGCCTACGTTCCCCACCACCCATCCGAACCTGAGGTACATGATGACCCCAAGGATCGTAAGGATGGACGGGGTGAAGACTCCGCCGAAGGTTCCCAACCCCCCGGCTTTGCCCGGCGCCACTTCGGCCCGGGGCGGACTGGACGAGGGTGGGCGGTGATTCCGCAAACCCGTGCGGCCTCCTCTGTCGCAAGGCGGTGCCGTCCATCCCGAACCTAGAGTGGTCGGGCAGGCGGCACGTGTCTGCTGAAGTTGCCCCTAGGGGGTGTGGGGATCAAGATTCGCCCATGCGGATCGCACTGTTCGTCACCTGTTTCAACGATGCCCTGTTTCCTGGGACGGGCCGAGCCCTCGTTCGAATCCTTGAAGACTTGGGGCACCAGGTGACCTTCCCTCCGGATCAGACTTGCTGCGGCCAGATCCACTTCAACACCGGGTACAGGACAGAAGCTTGTCGGCTACTTCTGCGGTTCTTGAAAGTGTTCGAAGACGCTGAGGTCCTGGTCGCCCCCTCCGCCTCCTGCGTCGCCATGGTCCGGGAGCAGTATCCGGAGCTGGCTCGGGACACCGGTGACGGCGGCTTGATGTCCGGTGTGGAGGCGGTTGCGAGCCGGACCTTCGAGTTGAGCGAGTTTCTCGTCGGAAAGCTGGGTGTGGAAGACGTGGGGGCCTCCTTCGAAGGCCGAGTGGTTCTCCACCCCACCTGTCATTCCGTGAGAGGGATCGATGTAGCGGATGCTCCGGAGCGGCTTCTCAGGGCGGTGAAAAGGTTGGAGTTGGCGGAGCTTCCGAACGCCTTGGAATGCTGCGGGTTCGGAGGGACCTTCTCGGTCAAGAACCCCGATACGTCTTTGGCCATGCTCTCCGACAAGATCCGGGACATCCAAGACTCAGGCGCGGACGTGGTCACCGCCGTGGACAATTCATGCCTCATGCACATTGCCGGAGGCTTGAGGCGCATGGGCCTACTTGGGGAAGACGCAGGAGGGATCCGAACCATGCATTTGGCCGAGATTCTGGTCTCGAGGGAAGGGAGCCTGTCGTGAGTAGGTGGAAGCGGCCCGGTGCCCAGCCCTCCGGCCGGCCCGGCTCGAAGCACCCCTCCAAACAACCCCTGCCGACCTTCCCCTCTTCGGCCCCTGAAGCTCTCTCCGACAAGCAGCTGAGGGAGAACCTCAGACATGCCACACGTGCGATCCGTGCCAAACGGGCGGAAGTGGTGAAAGAGGTTTCGGATTGGGATGAACTGACCCTGGCTGCTCGGGCCATCAAGGAGGAAGCACTCCGGGGCCTCGATCATTACCTGTCGGATCTCGAACGGGCGGTGGTTCGATCTGGGGGGAAGGTTCATTGGGCTCGGGACAGTGCGGAGGCCAACCGGATCATCGGGGACCTGGTCGGGGCGACCGGAACGGCGGAGGTGGTGAAGGTAAAATCCATAACCACGGATGAGATTGGGCTGAACGATGCTTTGGCTGCCAAGGGGATCTCGGCGGTGGAAACGGATCTCGCCGAGCTCATCATCCAACTGGCCTCGGAAGGCTCTTCCCACTTTCTGGTCCCGGCCATCCACAAGAATCGGACTCAGATTCGCGATATCTTCCGGGAGCACCTCGGCCGACCCGAACTCACGGATGAGCCCGAGGCCCTTGCAGAGGCCGCTCGGGTGCATCTGAGGGAGAAGTTCCTGGCGGCGGAGGTGGCCATAAGCGGGGCCAACTTCGCGGCGGCGGATACGGGCACGGTAGGGGTCGTAGAATCGGAGGGGAACGGCCGCATGTGCCTCACCCTCCCCAGGGTCCTCATCACGCTCATGGGTATCGAGAAAGTCCTTCCCTCGTTCAGGGACCTCGAGACTTTTCTGCAGCTGCTCCCCAGGTCCGCAACCGGCGAAAGGATGAATCCTTACACTTCCCTCTGGACGGGAGTCCATCCTGGAGACGGACCCGACGAGTTCCATCTCGTTCTACTGGACAACGGACGGACGGAGGTGTTGGCGGACCCTGTGGGCCGCCAAGCCCTCCACTGCATTCGATGCAGCGCTTGCTTGAACATCTGCCCGGTGTATGGGCGGGTGGGTGGCCATGCGTACCATGCCACCTATCCAGGGCCTATCGGATCGATCCTGACGCCTCAACTGCTGGGACCCGGGGTTCACGACTCCCTTCCGTTCGCATCCACCCTCTGTGGCGCCTGCTGGGAGGTATGCCCGGTACGGATCGAAATTCCCAGGGTGCTTCTTCACCTGCGAGGGCGGGCGGTAGAGGGTTCTGCTGGCTTGGGGCAGGTATCCGGAGGGTCGGGCGGCTCCGGCCGGAGCACCCGATATGGGCCGACGCAGGAACGACTGATCATGCGGCTCCTTGGGCTGACATTCCGGTCTTCGAACCTGTATCGATGGGGTCTTCTGCTGGCCCGGAAGTTTCTGAAACGCCGGACTAAGGACGGCTGGGTCGTTCAGCTTCCCGGGTACGGAGGAGGATGGACGACAGGAAGAGACTTTCCCGGGTTGGCGGAGAAGACTTTTCGGGAGTGGTGGGCGGAGAGGGGCAAGGAGGATGCTTCTCCCATCGGGGATCAGAAGGGAGGCCCTGAATGAGCTCGGCGCGGGAGGTGATGCTCAGGGTGATCCGAGAGGCTAACCGAAGCCGGACGGGAGGGAGTCCCGAAACCGCCGATGAGACCCAGCAGGGCACCTCCGAAGGAACGGACCGAACCGGACCCAACATCCCCAGGGCCTATCGGCGATCCGGTACCCGAGGCTCCGTTGAGTTGCTGGATCTCCTCGAGGAGCGAATGGTCGATTATCGAGCCAATGTGTCCCGGTGTGGCCCCTCCCAGTTGCCCCAGATTCTCGAAGAGAGGATCAAGGAACGGGGTGTCCGAGCGTTGGTCATCCCGCGAGATATCCCTGACACGTGGATTCGAGGGATCCCAGGGTGGGAGGTGGAGGTCCGCCGGGACCACGACCCGGAACCTCTCTCGGTTCCCCAGATGTCCTCAGCAGACGGGGCTCTGACCGGATGCGCCATCGCCGTCGCCGAAACCGGGACCTTGGTCTTGGACGGAGGTAGGCACCAGGGCCGGAGAGCTCTGACGCTCCTTCCGGACTATCACCTATGCGTGGTCTTTCAAAGGCAGGTGGTGGAGACGGTCCCGGAGACCATGGGCGCTCTCGAAGACGCCATCAAACTGAAAAGAGCCCCACTTACCCTCATATCGGGGCCCTCTGCCACCTCGGATATCGAGTTGATAAGGGTGGAGGGGGTTCACGGCCCTCGGAATCTCGACGTGATCCTTGTCGAGGACGGATAGAGAGCATGTCTTCTTTCGGGCCGGGTGATCCGATTCCCTCTCTTTCTCCCCTCTCCTCTCGGAGATTCACAGAATGACTCTCGGCGCCCAGGCTTTGCTTGCGGTTCTTCCCATTCTCCTGGCCGGTCTTCTCATTGCGGGACTTCGGATCCCCGCCAAATGGGCCATGCCTGCCGTCTACGTTTCCGCAGTGGCCGTAGCAGTGGGTGCCTGGCAGATGAAGTGGGTCCGAATCTGGGCTGCGTCAATTCAGGGACTCTTCCTCACCTTCGACCTCCTCTTCATCATCTTCGGCGCCCTTCTCCTTCTCAAGACGTTGGAACACTCGGGAGGTGTTGCCGCAATCCGCCGATCCTTCCACGCCATCAGTGATGACCGTAGGGTCCAGATTGTCCTCCTCGGCTGGCTCTTCGGCTCTTTCATCGAAGGTGCATCGGGTTTTGGAACACCGGCTGCGGTATGCGCGCCGCTGATGGTGGCCATGGGATTCCCGGCGGCCGCGGCGGTCATGATCGGCATGATGATACAGAGTACCGCCGTCACCTTTGGTGGGGTGGGCACGCCGATTCTGATAGGGGTCCAGGGCGGAGTAGGCGGGGAGCTATTCGAAGCCCAGATGGCCCTGGCCGGGATCGAGATGAGGGAGTTCCTCCGTCTCGTGACGGCTCGGGCGGTGGTCCTGCACGGGATTGCCGGAACCCTCATGCCCACCTTGATGGTCATGATGACCACTCGCTTTTTCGGGACACGGAAGTCCTGGACAGAAGGACTCTCTATCCTCCCTTTCGCCGTCTTGGGCGGGCTGGCCTTCACGGTCCCATACACCCTCACCGGAATCTTCCTTGGACCCGAATTCCCGTCCCTTCTGGGGGCGCCGGTCGGCCTGATCCTGGTCACCTTCGCGGCCAGGAGAGGAGTCGGATCGCCCGCGGGTCTCCACCAGCAGAGCCTGGGCGCCTTACCTGTTGTTGGCGGTCCTCCTGGTTCTCTCGCGGTTACCCCAGCTCCCTTTGGGTGAATGGCTCCAGTGGGCTCGAGTGGCCTGGGAGGACATCCTCGGAACAGGCATCTCAGCCACTACAACGCCCCTCTATCTCCCCGGCTTCCTCCTCGTCGTGGTCGTAGGACTGACGGTCATCTTGCACCGGATGTCGGGAACGACTTTCATACGAGCGGTGTCCGAATCCAGCCGCGTTCTCCTGGGGGCCGGGTTCGTGCTGGTTTTCACGGTTCCCATGGTCAGGGTTTACATCAACTCTGACCTGAATGGGGCGGGGTTCTT
>JBDHGR010000023.1:0-17521 GCA_039589815.1 Gemmatimonadota bacterium
GAGGCGCACCAGCTGGTCCTCGACCACCCCATGGCGCAGGTCCCGGTGCTAGGTAGTCTGCTTCGATTCGGCCGATCGAAGATCCCCCGCCCGGGCGGACCCTACTCCGTGAATGTGGCAGCGCCCGTCGGGAGCCGACCCCCCTTCCGGGTGATCTGGGGGCCCAGCCAAAGACACATCGTGGACATGGCCGATCCTGACGGATCCGGAGGGTTCATCATACCGGGCGGCCAATCAGGGTACCCCGACAACCCCCATTCCTTCGACCAGCTCCCGCTGTGGCGTGAAGGAAAACTATGGCTTCTGCCCCTCGATAGATCCCTGGTGGAGGCCAGGACGGTGGCGACGGTGAGGTTGGAACCGGCGGGATCCGACTAGGCTGATGAGATCCCCACTGATTTTCCTGGTGCTGGTATTCTGGTCGGTCCGACCTCTGGGCGTCCACGGCCAAACGACCTCCGCCGTCCCGGCACCCCGTCCTCTCCTACCCATCCCCACCGCACGGCAGCTCGAATGGCAGCGGGACGAACTGCGCATGTTCCTCCATTTTACCGTGAACACCTTCACCGATCGGGAATGGGGGACGGGACGGGAGGACCCGGCGATCTTCGACCCGACTCGCCTCGACCCCACTCAGTGGGCGCGGGTGGGCAGGGAGGCCGGGTTCAAGGCGCTGATCCTGACGGCGAAACACCACGATGGTTTCACTCTCTGGCCCAGTGAGTACACGCACCACTCCGTGGAGAAAAGTCCGTGGAGGAGCGGCCAGGGAGATGTGGTCCAGGAAGTGGCTGATGCGGCCCGGGCCGAGGGGCTCAAGCTGGGCCTTTACCTCTCGCCCTGGGACATGCACGAACCCAGCTACGGGGACGAGGCCGGTTACAACCAGTTCTACCTGGGCCAGCTCAGGGAGCTGCTGACTCGTTACGGTTCCGTCGCCGAAGTCTGGTTCGACGGGGCCAAGGGCGAGAACGCCGGAGCGATGTCTTATGCCTTCGATGAGTACCGTGCACTCGTGCGACAGCTCCAGCCGGGGGCCGTGATGTTCTCCGACGAAGGGCCCGACGTACGGTGGATCGGCAACGAACGGGGTTTTGCCGGGGAGACGAACTGGTCCACCCTGGACCCCGGGAAGGTGGAGATCGGAAAGCCGGGCCAGGGAGATTACCTGAACCAGGGGGAAGAAGGCGGACCTGCCTGGATCCCGGGTGAATGCGACGTCTCCATCCGCCGGGGCTGGTTTTGGCATCCGGATCAGGAACCGAAGTCGTTGGATGAGCTCCTGGAGATCTATTTCAAGTCTGTGGGGCGGAACTGCCTGCTCCTGCTGAATGTCCCTCCGAATCAGGAAGGCCGCATCGCCGACGAGGATGTGGTCCGGATGAGGGAGTTCAGAACGGCCCTGGATCGGATCTTCGCCCGGAACCTTGCAGACGGCGCCGAGGCCGGAGCCAGCACTTCGTGGGGCGACGACGCCCGCCGCTTCGGGGGTGAGCAGGTGCTCGATGGAGATTTGAACACCTACTGGGCCCCCCGCGAGGGTGAGCTTTCCGGAAGCTTGACATTGACCCTCCCCCAGCCGGCCACCTTCAACGTGGTTCGGATTCAGGAGCCCATCACCATGGGCCAACGGGTGGCCCGGTACCGGGTGGATGCATGGCAAGACGGAGCGTGGCAGCCGATCAAAAGAGGAACCACCGTCGGTTACAAAAAGCTGGATCGCCTGGAGGAGCCGGTGACGGCCTCCCGGGTGAAGCTGGTGGTGGAAGAGGCTCTTGCGGAGCCCCTCATCGCCGAGGTGGGACTGTATTTCGATCCATCCTTCCATCCGTCTGAAGAGGGTCCGGAAGCCGAGCCGAACAGCCCGGACTCCCTCTTCCACCTCCAGCGCCCAGCCATGGGGACGACCGCCGAGGTCTTCCTTTATGCCCCGAACGTCCAGCGCGCTTCGGAGCTTTTCGAGGCCGCCTTCGGCGAGATCGAAAGGGCCGAGGCCGCCCTGAGCAGCTTTCGCCCTGACAGCGAAGTGTCCCGCATCAATCGGGAAGCCGGGGAAGGGCCTGTCACCACCGATCCCGAGGTTTTCAACCTCATCCAACGAGCTTTCACCCTCAGTCAGAGGACCGGAGGTGCCTTCGATATCACCGTCGGCCCCCTGGTGAAAGCGTGGGGCTTCTTCCGGGGGGCTGGACACGATCCGTCCTTGGAGGAGTTGTCGGAAGCCATGGGCCGAACCGGCTGGGAGAAGGTGGCCCTGGACGAGCCGGCCCGGACCGTTCGCTTCCCGGCCCCGGGTCTTGAGCTGGACCTGGGCGGAATCGGGAAAGGATGGGCCCTGGACCGGGCCGCCCGGACGTTGCGTCGTCGGGGTGTGGGGGCGGCCCTCCTCGGCTTGGGCCAGAGCAGTTACTTCGCCATCGGTGCGCCGCCGGGAACTCAGGGCTGGGCCGTCACGGTCCCCGATCCCGATTCAAAAGAGGAAGCCCTGTCGGTGATTCATCTGCGGGATCGGTCCTTATCGACGTCCGGGAACACAGAGAAGTATTTTGTGCTGAACGGGCGGCGTTACAGCCACATCATCGATCCTCGGACGGGCAGGCCGGCTGAAGACATTGTGCAGGTCACCGTGACGGCTCCGGCAGCCACCGACAGCGATGCGATTTCCACGGCCATGTTCGTGTTGGGACCCGATGGAGCAGAAGCTCTCATGGACGATGTTGGGGGGCTCCAGGCTTTTATCGTCACCGGACTGAACGGAGACCGGCGGTTCATTTCACTAGAATGGCCCGGGTCCATCCGTGATTGAGCAAGAACCCTTGAGCGGAAACCAGGAACGAGAGGCGGGTTGAACGATGAAGAGACGGGATTTCGTCAAAGCATCGGCGATGGCGGCCGGGTCCGGGGTGTTCGGGGTCGAGGCCATGGCTGAAACCCTCACCCGAACCAAAGTCTCACCCTCGGACGAGGTCAACGTGGGCGTCATTGGAGTGGGGAGTCGAGGGAAGTACATCACCCAGCTCTTCCTACGGAATCCGGGTGTGAGGGTGACAGCCCTCTGTGATGTGTACGAGCCCCGGTTCGCCGAGGGTCGCGAGCTCACCGGTGAGGAGACTCCCGTATTCCGGGACCATCGGGAAATGCTGGATTCGGCCGAAGACCTGGATGCGGTCATCGTCGCCACCCCACTCAGCTTCCACGGAGAGCACATGGTGGCCTGCCTGGAGCGAGGCCTCCACGTGTACGGGGAGAAGGCCATGGCCTACACCGTGGAGGATTGTAACGCCGTTGCCCGGGCCGCTAAGGAGAGCGGCAAACACTTCCAGACCGGAGTTCAGTACAGGTACGCCCCCTGGTACCGCCAGGCTATCGATCGCATTCGAAATGGCGAGATCGGCCGGGTTACCCACGTCTACGGCTACTGGCACCGAAACTATAACTGGCGCCGGCCCGTTCCCGATCCTTCCCTCGAGCGCCTCATCAACTGGCGGCTATACAAAGAGTTCTCCGGCGGCCTCCTGGCGGAGTTGGGCTCACATCAAATCGACGTGGCGAACTGGATCTTCGGTGAGACCCCGGTCCGGGTGATGGGAACGGGAGCCGTCACTTTTTACGAAGATGGTCGGGAAACCTATGACAACGTACAGGCCGTCTTCACCTATCCAGGTGGCGGCACCCACGTGTTCAGCTCCATCATCGGGAATCACAAGGTGGGCTACCAGGTAAACATCTATGGAACCGGTGGTTCCATCGAGCTGACCCTGGAAGACGGGACTTTTTACTTTGAGCCCGCCCGGGCCAATTCGGCGGTACCCCAGGAGCTCATCGAAAGGGGGGTTCATACCAGCGCTACCCTGAGCACCCGGGGCGACATGCCCTACCGGGGGGCCGGGCTACCCATCGAGATTCCGGAGGGCGAAGAGGGGAATCCCAATTTCCTGGCCGTGGCCTCCTTCATGGAGAGCCTCCGCAACGACACCCGCCCGTTCGCCGACGAGGATGTCGGTTGGGCCTCTGCCGTAGCCGTGGCTCTGGGCAACGAAGCGATCCGAGGAGAGGGCCTCGTGGAGTTTTCCGATTACCTGGAGGAGGGAGAATGAAAGCGCTCCAGCACGGACTGGAAGCCGGCCGGGGAGGAAGGTCGGTTGGGGTGCCGTCCGAAGGTCGGCGAGCGCTCCTGGCCCTTCCCCTCGCCCTCCTACTGGCCTGCCAGGGCCAGGGGCAACCAGAAGCGAACCCGGAGGAGGGGCAGGGCGAAGCCACCCAAGCCCAGGGAGAGTGGGACACTCTCTTCGACGGGGAAACCTTCTCCGGGTGGCGGGGCCTGGGTCGAGACTCGGTTCCCTCCGGACACTGGATCATCGAGGACGGGGCCATCCGAAAGGTGGCGAGCGGTGCGGTCCCCACGGCTCCCGACGGCCAACCCCTGGAAGGGGGTGACCTGATGACCGTGGGGACGTACCGGAATTTTGAACTGGTCTTCGAGTGGAAGGTGGCCGCCGGAGCCAACAGCGGAATCAAGTACAACGTCTCCGAAGCCATGTCGACGGAGGCTCCGCCGGTGTACGCGGCCCTGGGGTTCGAGTACCAGGTCCTCGACGACGATTTGCACCCCGATGCCCAGAACGGACCCAACCGAACAGCTGGGGCCCTTTACGATCTGGTTCCTCCAGGAACCGTCAAAGAACTCCGACCTGTCGGATCGTTCAATGAGGGGCGAGTCGTCTTCAACGGTGGCCACGGGGAGCACTGGCTGAACGGGAGCAAGATCCTGGAGTTCGACCTCGGGACTCCGGCCTTCGATTCCCTCTTCGCAACGAGCAAGTACCTACCCGTCGAGGGGTTCGCCGACCAGAGGGCAGGACACATCGTGCTCCAGGACCACGGTGACGACGTCTGGTTCAGAAACATCAAGATCCGGGAGCTCAGACCATGACCCATGCCATGGACCGCAGGGACTTCATCGCGAAGAGCGTACGGGCCGGCGTCGGCATCGGGGTGCTGAACCGGATATCCCCCTTGGGAGCATTCCTGCAGGATAGGACCGGGGTGGTGGCGGCGGTGATGGGGGTGAACAGCCGGGGCAATGAGCTTGCGAAGGCGTTCGTGCGAATGGGCGCCGAGGTCAGGTACATCTGTGACGTAGACTCCAGGGCCGTGGAGACGACGGTTGCGGAAGTGAGTGAGCTTCAGGGTAAACAGCCCCAGGGCGTATCAGACTTCCGCCGAGCCCTGGACGACCAGGCGGTCCATGCCTTGGTTGTCGCCGCGCCGGACCACTGGCACGCCCCCGCAGCCCTCTTGGCCCTCCAGGCGGGAAAACACGTCTACCTCGAGAAACCGTGTGGACACGGCCCAAGGGAGGGGGAACTCCTGGTAGCGGCCCAGCAACGGTACGGCCGTGTCATCCAGATGGGAAATCAACAGCGCTCCGCCCCCGAGTCCATCGATCTCATGCAGCAGATCCGCGATGGCGTCATCGGCCAGCCTTACTACGGCAGGGCATGGTACGCAAACACCCGGGGCCCCATCGGCCGGGGCGCACCGGCCCCGGTTCCGGAATGGCTGGACTACGAGCTCTGGCAGGGGCCGGCGCCCAGGACTCCCTTTAGAGACAACGTCATCCACTACAACTGGCACTGGTTCTGGCGTTGGGGCACGGGTGAGATCTGTAACAACGGCACCCACGAGATCGACGTGTGCCGCTGGGCCCTCGATGTGGACTTCCCTACCAAGGTCACGTCGGCGGGGGGCCGATATCACTTCGATGACGACTGGGAGTGCCCCGATACCCAGATCGCGTCCTTCGAGTTCGACAACGGCGCCTCCATCACCTGGGAAGGGCGGAGCTGCAACGGTCGTCCCATCGAAGGGAGGGGCCGAGGGGCTTCGATACACGGAACGGAAGGCACCGCCATCGTCGATCGATCGGGTTACATCATCTACGACAACCAGAACAACGAGATTGCCCGGCGCATCCGGGGAGAGGCCATCGACGCTCTCGACACCCGTGGTGGCGGGAGCCTGACCGACCTCCACATCGCCAACTTCCTGGACTCGGTCCGGGGGGAAGCCACCCCCGCCGCACACATCGAGGGGGGACACAAGAGTCAGCTCTTATGTCACCTGGGGAATATCGCCCAGCGTACCACGGGTGCTCTGAAGTGCGACCCGGGAACAGGGCGAATCCTGGGAAACGACGCCGCATCGGCCCTCTGGGACCGGGACTATGAACCCGGTTGGGAGCCGAGGGGGTGACCATGACAGTGTACCAGGGAAAAGACCGGAAGATCACCGCCGTAGACGAAGGGGATTCCATGGGTGAACACCAGAGCCGGTCCGTGATCGGAACCCGGAGGGACTTTCTCAAGACCGCGGCGGCGGCCACGGCCGGATTAGCTCTACCTCTGCCCCTCTCGGGATGCGCCCCGGACGCGGAGGGGTCGCCGGACGCCGAAGGTCCCGGAGGCTCGGCGCCCGGGCGGGTGGATCAGGGCGAGATCAAGCTGGGGGTGGCGAGCTACTCCCTTCGGGAGCTGAGCCGAGCCGATGCCATCGCCGCCATCCTGGCCCTTCGGGCTCCCTATGTCAGCATCAAGTCCATGCACCTCCCCTACGAGAGCACGGCCCAGGAGCTGGCTGCCGGTCGGGAGGAGTTCGCGGCTGCGGGGCTCACCGTCGTGGGAGGGGGCGTCATCACCCTTCAGGAGGACGATGACGACGACATCCGCACCTATTTCGAGTACGCCAGGGCCGCGGGCATGCCCCTCATGGTCATCGCGCCGTCGGCCGCCACCCTGCCCCGCATCGAACGCTTCGTCATCGAGTACGACATCGAGGTGGCCATTCACAACCATGGGCCTACGGATCAACACTTTCCCGGGCCCCGAGACGCCCTCCCCATCATCCGGGACATGGATGCGCGAGTGGGTGTTTGCGTGGATCTGGGGCACACCACCCGGACCGGCGTCGATATCGTCGAGGCAATCGAGGAAGCCGGTGACCGGGTGCTGGACGTTCACGCCAAGGACTTGGGAGACCTGTTGGTCGCGGAGAGCCAGTGTATCGTCGGTGAGGGAGCCATGCCCTTCCCAGCCATCTTCCGCCAGCTGGTGGCCATGGGCTACTCGGGGTACGTGAACCTGGAGTATGAAATCGACGCCCGGGACCCGCTACCGGGGATGCTCCAGTCCTTCGCCCACATGCGGGGTGTGCTGGCCGGCGCCGGGATCGCGGAGGGATAGGCTTGCCACCTCCCGCCGTCGAGGGGCGCGCCCATGCCCGTGCCGGAATCCTCGGGAATCCTTCGGATGGGTATTTCGGCCGTACTCTCTCGGTCGTTCTCACGGACTTCCAGGCGACCGTCACCCTGGAGGAGTCAGCCGACCTTCGAATTGAACCCGACGCCGCCGACCTGGATGTGTTCCGGGACATGGGGCATCTCGCCGAGTCGGTGAGTCGCCAGGGGTACTACGGCGGCGGGAGGTTGATCAAGGCCGCTATCAAGATCTTCCACGACTACTGCCGTGACCGTGACCTCCCCCTGGGAGATCGGAACTTCACGGTTCGGTACCAATCTTCCATCCCCCGACAGGTAGGCCTGGGTGGCTCCAGCGCCATCGTGACAGGTGCCCTCCGGGCCCTCATGGCCTTCTACGGCCTGGAGATCCCCCAGAGGGAGCAACCGGCCCTGGTCCTCTCAGCCGAGCTCGAGGAGTTGGGCATTACAGCCGGCCTCCAGGACCGTGTGGTGCAGGTGTTCGGAGGCCTGGTTTACATGGACTTTTCCCGGGAGATCATGGAGGCCCGGGGCCACGGCGCCTACGAGTCCCTTGATCCGTCTCTCCTGCCGAGGATGTTCGTGGCTCATCAGCCGGGCCCCGCCAAGGTCTCGGGTCGGGTTCTGGACGATGTCAGAGCCCGCTGGGATCGGGGTGACGAGGAAGTGCGTGGGACCCTCCATGCCATTGCCTCCCTTGCCACTGAAGGCAGAGCAGCCCTTCTGGACGGGAACTCCGGAGCCCTCTCCTCCCTCCTGGACCGGAACTTCGACCTGCGCCGCCGCATCATGAAGATTTCGGACGACGACCTGGCCCTGGTGGAGGCGGCGAGGAGCCTTGGTGCGTCAGCCAAGCTCACGGGTTCGGGTGGGGCCATCATCGGCATGCTCGAGGGTGAAGAGATGAAGGCGAAAATCCAGGAGAGGCTCGGCGCACTGGGAGCTCGGGTCGTCGAGCCGGTGATGGGGTGAGGGAGACTCCATGATCACGAAAGCTGTCATTCCAGCTGCCGGTGCGGGAACGAGGCTGCTCCCGGCCACCAAGGCGCAACCCAAGGAAATGCTCCCGATCCTGGACACTCCCGCCATCCAGTATGTGGTGCAAGAAGCGGTCGACGCGGGCATAGAGGACATCCTCATCGTAACGGGACGGGACAAACGAGCCATCGAAGACCACTTCGACCGGAATGTGGAACTTGAGTCCCACCTGGAGCGGCGCGGGGACCGCGGAGCCCTGGAAACCGTTCGAAGCCTGGGAGATCTCGCCAGGATACACTACGTAAGGCAACCCACCCAGGCGGGGCTCGGGGATGCCATCGGGTTTGCCCGGGCCTTCGTAGGCGACGAGCCCTTTGCGGTGCTGCTGGGCGACACGGTCATGGCCGCACCAATGCCTGTCACCGGTCAGCTGATGGAAGCCTATGAGGAGCACAGGGGGCCGGTCCTGGCCGTTGAGACGGTTCCGATCGAGAAAGCCAGCCGCTACGGGATCGTTGAGGGAACGCCCCTGGGGCCCGGAACACACAGGGTTCGCCGGCTGGTTGAGAAGCCGCGCCCGGGAGAGACGGACTCGAACCTGGCCATTGCCGGACGTTACGTCCTCACCCCAGAGGTTTTCGAGGTTCTCCGGGCCACGAAGCCAGGACGGAACGACGAGATCCAACTCACCGATGCCCTGGCCTCCATGCTCGAAGACACCACCGTGGTGGCCGTCTCCATCGAGGGGCGGCGATTCGACATCGGCGACAAGCTCGACTACCTGAACACGGTCCTGGCCTTCGCCCTGAAACGGGAGGAGTTCGCCGGAGTCATCCAGTCTTTCCTCGCTGCCCTTCCCGAGTCCCTGGCCGCCACTCCAGGATCGAAGGACGACCGGTGAGACACCCCACCAGGGGGAGACTCCCTCGCTCGCACAGGTGTCTCTTTCCCAGCCGTTGGTGCGGCCTTCTTTTCCTGGTCCTCGTCACGCTGGCCGGGTGCTCGGGCCAGGGCGAAACCCGGGTGCTCAAGCTGGCCCACGGTCTCGATGTTTCCCACCCCGTACACCTGGCCATGGTGCACCTGGCCGACCGGGTCACCGAGCTCTCCGACGCCCGCATGCGAGTCGACATCCACCCGAGCGGGCAACTGGGGGAAGAACGAGAGCTCATCGAGATGCTCCAGATAGGGAGCATCGCCATGACCAAGGTCTCGGCAAGTCCTCTCGAGTCTTTCGTACCCGAGATGCAGGTATTCTCCATTCCCTATGTGTTCAGGGATGAGGAACACCTCTGGCAGGTTCTGGATGGGGAGATCGGCCAAGAGCTTCTGGTGGCAGGGGAGGGCTACTACCTGCGGGGGCTCTGCTACTATGACGCCGGCCCCCGAAACTTCTATACAAGCGACAAGCCCATCCGGGGACCGGAGGACCTCGACGGCCTTAAGATCCGGGTCCAGAAGAGCATCACCTCCACGCGCATGGTGCGGACCCTGGGAGGTTCGGCTACACCCATCGATTGGGGGGAGCTGTACTCGGCTCTTCAGCAGGGAGTGGTGGACGGGGCGGAGAACAACCTGCCCAGCTTCTTTCTCTCCCGCCATTACGAAGTCAGCGGCTCGTACACCATGGACGAGCACACCTGGGTTCCCGACGTACTGCTCATCAGCACCCACGTTTGGAACGGTCTCTCCCCAGAAGAGCGGGACTGGCTCCAGGATGCCGTGTCTTCGTCGGTAGTCGAGCAGCGTCGCCTCTGGCGGAAAGCGAAAGAGGATGCCTTGGCACAGATAAGGGCCGCCGGTGTCGAGATCATTGAGCCGGACAAAGAACCCTTCCGTCGGGCGGCCGAACCCATGTTCGAGAGTTATCGAGGCACGTCCACACACGATCTCCTGGAAGCCATCGAGGCCGTCCGTTGAGGGTGCGCTCCCCCTCCCCACCGGGTCTGCCTCGGGTTGTCGACCGGGTCGAACACGCCTTGGGCTGGCTTTTGGTCGTGCTCATGAGCGCCATGGTCGTCGACGTCACCTGGCAGGTAGCCTCACGGTATCTCCTCCAGGCCCCGAGCTCCTTCACGGAAGAGCTCGCCGGCTTCCTCCTCATCTGGATTGGCCTCCTGGGCGCCGCGTACGGATTCCGGACCCGGGCCCATCTGGGGATCGATCTCCTGGTCTCCCGGCTCGGAGGTGGATGGCGGAGGGGGGCGGAGGTCCTCTCCCACCTCCTGGTACTGCTCTTCGCCCTCATCACGTTGGTGGGGGGCGGGATCGAGTTGGTTCAGCTCGCTTTCCGACTGGAGCAGATCTCGGCGGCCATGGGGGTCCGGATGGGATTCGTTTATCTGGCCCTCCCCCTCTCGGGTGGGCTGGTGATGCTGTTTTCCGCCGAAGCGATGTGGCGGGCCGCGAGGGAGAAAGGTTGATGGACGGCACGGTCTTCCTCCTGGGGGGGACATTCCTGGCGTGCATCGCCCTCAGCGTGCCCATCGCCGTCAGCATCGGGATCGCCACGGTGATCACCATGCTGGTGGCCATGCCGGCGGGCCCAGCCCTCACCACGGCGGCCCTTCGAATGGCCACCGGGATCGACAGCTTCGCCCTCCTGGCCATCCCCTTCTTCATCCTCTCGGGCCAGCTCATCTCCCAGGGAGGAATGGCCCAGCGCCTGGTGGACTTCGCCAAGGCCCTGGTTGGCGGGTTCGCCGGAGGGCTGGCCTTCGTGAACATCCTGGCCAGCATGTTCTTCGGCACAATCTCCGGGTCCGCCGTGGCGGCTACATCGGCCGTGGGCGGGTTCATGATCCCATCCATGGAGAAGGAGGGGTACGAAGGGGACTACAGCGTGGCGGTCACCATGACCGGGTCTGTCACGGGCCTTTTGATTCCGCCCAGCAACGTCCTGATCGTGTACTCCCTGGCAAGCGGAGGCGTATCCATTGCGGCCCTGTTCGTCGCCGGATACGTGCCCGGAATCCTCCTCGGCCTCGGACTCATGACGGTGGCGGGATTTGCCGCCGTCCGCCGGGGTTATCCCGTGGCCGGGCGACCGAATTGGATCCAGGGCATCCGGGCGTTCTTAAAGGCGCTTCCGAGTCTGCTTCTCATCGTCATCGTCATGGGCGGAATCGTGGCCGGGATCTTCACGGCCACCGAGGCGAGTGCTATTGCCGTCGTGTACTCTCTCCTTCTGGCTGTGGCGGTCTATCGGGAAGTCCCGATTCGGAAACTCCCGGAGATCCTCCTCAAGTCGGCCGAGACCACCGCCATCGTGATGCTTCTCATCGCCACGTCCATCGCCATGTCGTGGATCCTGAGCTATGAGAACATTCCCCAGGATCTCACGGCCTTTCTGCTCTCTCTCACCGAGAGCAGAGTGCTGATCCTCCTGTTCATCAACCTCCTGCTCCTGGCTGTGGGAACGTTCATGGACATCACGCCGGCGGTGTTGATCTTCACACCCATCTTCCTCCCGGTGGCCGAACAGCTGGGGATGACTCCTCTCCACTTCGGCATCATGATGGTGCTAAATCTGTGCATCGGGCTCTGCACGCCGCCCGTGGGATCGATCCTCTTCGTGGGATGTGGGATCGGCGGAACGACGGTAGCAAAAACATCGAGGGCTCTTCTGCCGTTTTACGCCGTCATGGTCCTGGTGCTCTTCCTGGTGGTCTACCTGCCGTGGCTGAGCGAGGGACTCCCGAGCGCACTGGGTTATGGGCTCTAGTCAGGGACTCCTGCCCCGAGGCTGATCCGAGTTCATCCCCCTCCCCCTGGCGGTCGGGTCTCGTTCCCCCAGAGCCGGGGATCGTTCCCCATGTTCTTCCTCCACTCATGCCGCCACCGGTGGATCTCCACCGGGCCGATCATTGGCATGGGAGCCCGTTCCTCCCGACTTGCCAACGCCGGGAAGGGCTTTGGGGGTCCGTCCTGGTACCAGTAGGCAACCGTGGCCATGGCCAGCGTCAGGTTGTTGTTGTGTCCGTGCTCGATGGTGAAGCGGAAGGAATCGTCGAAGTAGAGGGGATCGGTGATGTGGAACCGATAGACGTGGGTCCGGCCGAGCCATCCGATGTCGTCGTTCACCCTCCCGTATCCATAGAATGGATGGGCGAAAAGGGTGTCGGGGCACCAGGAGGTGTTGAAGTAGTCCTCCGTTCCAGTGCCGTGGAGTGATGAGGGCCACGCCTCACCATCGATGAAGATCATGTCGTCACCCTCTCCGTACCACATGGGGCTGGGTGAGTGGACATAGTAGTTCACACCCACGAAGTGCCCCTTCCCCGCCACGTCCGCCACCAGGTAATTGTCGGCACCCGTGGTGTTCTTCCCCGGAGGGCCCAGGACGGACCACTCGTTCTCCCCGTCGGGAAGAGCTTCCGTGAGCTCGTGGTTGTACCAGGCGTGGAAGCGGCCCATGTCGTCGGGGAGAGCCTCCATCTCCGTGTAGTCGACGTAGTAGTAAAAGGCGTCGATGGTCCGGCCCGTGTCGTTCTCCACCTCGATGCGGGCACCGTCGGCAAAGGGCATGGCGAAATAGCTGACCATCCCTCTCCCCTGTACGGGTCCCGCGGCAAGAGGCATGGAAGCGTAGTTATAGCTCTCGTCCCATCCTTGGCCGAAGAAGGGTCCGATGGGCGCCTCCACGCTGGGGAGTTCGTTCCCATCCCAGTACATCCGCAGGATGATGTCGTTGCGGCTCAAATCCGGCGGGGGCGGGGCGATGGTGATCCAGATGTGGTTGACCATCCCGGCCCCCCCCACCTCGAAGAGTGTGCGGCGCTCCCGGTCGGGGATCTGTTCGAACCGGTCGTTGTTGCCGCCGGTTCTATCGAAGCTGCTGACGCGTTTGCTGCGAACACCGTCTCGGACTCGGGCCAAGTCCGTGAACATTCCCTCTACCCCCTGGCACTGAGCGGAAGTGGGGATAGCGAGACAGACTGTCAGAAGCCCAATGGCGAAATGCTTGTTCATGGCAGTATCCTCCTTGGGTTCAGGCAATCTGCCGGGCATTCATGGCCGCGGGAAAGGGCAGATGAAGGCGACTCCACCCATCGTAGACATGCGGGACATACGGAAGTCCTTCGGATCCACGGAGGTTCTCCATTCCGTGGACTTTCATGTGCGCCCCGGAGAGGTTCACGTTCTGGCCGGGGAGAACGGAGCCGGAAAGAGCACCCTCATCAAGATCCTCTCCGGAGTCTACGGCGATTTCTCCGGCGAGATGTTCGTGGGAGGCAGGCAGCGCCGCTTCCTCCACCCCAGTCAGGCGGGTCGGGCCGGAATCGCCACCATCCACCAGGAGCTCTCCCTGGTGCCCACCATGAGCATCTCCGACAACCTCTTTCTGGGACAGGAACGGGCCGGGCCCCTGGGTCAGGTGGATTTCCGGGCCCAGGAGAATGAGGCGCAACGGATCCTGGAGGAAACAGAGTTGGATTTCTCCCCCTGGCAGTTGGTGGGAGATCTTCCCATCTCCAGCCAGCAAACCCTGGAGATCGCCCGGGCTCTGGCCCGGGACGCAGCTGTGGTGGTCTTCGACGAGCCTACCAGCGCCTTGGGCGAAAACGAGGTCGAGGCTCTTTTCCGGCGCATCCTGGAGTTGCGGCGCCAGGGCCGTGGGATCGTCTACATCACCCACAAGATGGAGGAGATCTACCGCCTGGCTGACCGTATCACCGTCCTCCGGGATGGTGAGCGGGTGGGCACTGCGCCAGCCTCTGAGCTGCCCCCGGATGAGCTGGTTCGGCTGATGGTGGGCCGGGACCTGGCGACGCAGAGGGAAGAATCGGAATCGGAGGAGGACGGGACCTCTGGGACCCCAGCCTTCCCGGAGGTCGTCCTGAATGTGGAAGATCTGCGGGTGATTCACCCCCGCATCCGATCCCGTTCCGTGGTGGATGGAGTCGGCTTCACCCTCCAAAAGGGTGAGGTCCTGGGTTTGGCCGGCCTGGAGGGGTCCGGGAAGAGCGAGGTTCTCCACGCTCTTTTCGGAGCTCTGGGTAGCAGAGCCTCGGGGAGGGTCAGCTTCATGCAACAACCATGGGCCCTCCAGGATCCATGCAGATCCGTGAAGCGGGGAATGGTGCTGCTGACCAACGACCGAAAATCCCTTGGACTCGCCCCTGAAATGAGCGTGACCCACAACGTCAGCCTTTCAAGCCTCAGACGCTTTTCCAGCCAGTCCGGGTGGGTGCGAAAGAGAGATGAGCGAGTGGCGGTGGAGAGCCTGACCCGGGATTTCCGGCTCAACGCTCCTTCCCTGGAAGCCCCGGTCCGGGCCCTCTCCGGCGGGAACCAACAGAAGGTGTATCTGGCACGCTGTCTCCTGCCGGCCCCTCGGGTCCTTCTCCTGGACGAACCCACCCGCGGCATCGACGTGGGGGCGAAGGCAGACATTTACGATCTGATCGAAGGGTGGGTCGGTGAGGGCATCGCCATCCTTCTCATCACTTCAGAGATGGACGAGCTCCTCTCCCTTAGTGACCGGATCCTGGTGATGCACAGGGGACGGGTGGCGGCGGAATTCACCCGGGATACGGCCTTGAAGGACCGGATTCTGGCGGCGGCCATGGGACACGGGAGCCATCGCGAGTCCTGGGTCCACGGCGGCCTTCGCGAACCGAAAGAGGACGAATGGACACCCCCACAAAGGTGAAGCTGCAGCAGTGGTGGGGCACCCCGGTGGCCCGGGCCCTCCTGGCCCTTCTCCTGATGGTGGCCATCGGCTGCCTGTTCAACGCAGAGGGAGCCTTCTTCCGTTGGAGTGTCCACCGGGACATGCTGCGGCAGGTCTCGGTCTTCGGAATACTGGCCTGCGGGATGACCGTGGTAATCATCACAGCGGGCATCGACCTCTCGGTCTCCAGCGTTCTGGCCCTTGCCGCCGTCCTCTTTGCCTGGCTCCTCCTCCCCCTGGGGTGGCCGGCTTTCCTGGCAATTCCCCTGGTGTTGTTTGCGGGCGCCGCTCTGGGATCGGCCTCGGGTCTTCTGGTGGCCCACATGCGGATCCAACCCTTCATCGTCACCCTGGCCATGATGGTGTTCGCCAGGGGGCTGGCCAAAGTGGTCTCGGGAGGCCGGAAAATCACCAACTACGTGACGGAGGCTGACGGCAGCTCCCGGGTAGTGGATCTCCCGCACGTCTTCGACGTCATCGACAGCCGCGTGTTGGGCGGAAACCTCTCCATCGTGACCATCGTCTTCCTTGCCTGCGTGGCCGTGGCCTGGGTGGTCCTGTCACGACTCCGCATGGGGCGCCACATCTTCGCAGTAGGCGGGAACGAGGAGGCAGCCCGGCTCTCGGGGGTCCCGGTTCGAAGAACGTTGGTGGCGGCCTACGCCCTTTCGGGCTTTTTCGCCGCCATCGCCGGAATCTGCCAGGCCGCCCAGGAGACTCACGGCGACCCGGAAACCGGGATGGCCTACGAGCTGGACGCCATCGCCATGGTGGTAATCGGAGGAACGACGTTGGCCGGTGGAAAGGGGAGTGTAGTCCTGACCCTCATCGGGGTCCTGACCATCGGCTATCTGCAGAAGATCCTCTCACTGAACGCGGCTCCCGAGGCCACGCGCCTCATGCTCACGGGCGCCATCATCATTTGCGCCGTACTCTTCCAACGAGGGAAGAAGTAAGCGGGGCGAGGGAGCCAGGGGAAACGAAGTTCTTGGGCGGGAAGGAAGGGCAAGGGAAGGACGAAGCGGCGGAATAATAGGGAGGCTACGGTTGAAAAGAGCACCGATGGGTTGGCTTTTCCTTATGACCCTCACCTTTGTGGTGGGGTTTGGTCCGGCCGATGGGCCTGGCGACGGCCAGGGGTCCGAGGAGGCCGTTACCACCGAGAGCCTCTACCAGGAAATGATCGACCTGGTGGGCCTGGCCAAGTTCCCCGATCCCTTCTACAGGACGGTCCAGTTCTCCTCCTATGACCGCCGAAGCAACCTTCCCGAAGGGCCGGGTTGGTTCGCCAACTCAGATGGCTTCGGTGGGGAGCCCATTCCAGGGTTTGAAGCGGTCGTCCGGGAACCCGGCGCCGACTCCATCGGCGAGTACCTCATGGCCGAGGTGGAGGGGCCCGGGGCCCTGGTTCGCCTCTGGACCGCCCGCATCGACGGAGAGGTGAGGCTTTATCTGGACGGAGCCGAGGAGGCCCTATTCCACGGGCCGGCCGACGACTTCTTCCGCAGGCCGCTGGAGGCCTTCCCGGAGGCCGCCGGCCTGAACCAGGGTCACATGGCTGGGACTCTTATCCAACGAGACGGGGTCTACACCCCCATCCCCTTCGCTCGAGGTCTCAGGCTGGTGTGGATCGGGAATCTGAGCCATACCCACTTCTACCAGGTGGAGGTTCGGAGATACGAGCCGGGCACCCGGGTGGAGACCTTCCAGCCCAAGGATCTGTCGACGTACCGGGAGACCATCGACGGGGTCATGGCCGCCCTAGCGGACCCTGACGCAAACCTCCCTCCACCATCGACGGAAACCCCCAGGCCCATCGCCCTGAATTTGGAGCCGGGAGAGGGAGCCGACGCCCTTCTGCTCGAGGGCCCCGGAGCCCTGAACCGCCTGGAGCTGAAGCTGGACGCCCAGGATCTGTCCAAGGCCCTTCGTCAGACCGTACTCCTGGTCCATGCCGACGAACACCCGAAACCCCAGGTTGAGTCGCCTATGGGTGATTTCTTCGGGGCCGCGCCCGGGATCAACCCTTACGGGTCCCTCCCGTTCACGGTCCGGCCCAACGGCATCATGATTTCCCGGTGGGTCATGCCCTTCCAGAGATCGCTTCAAGTCCGGGTCGAGAACAGGGGAGACCAACCCGTGACCCTCACGGGCTCCGGCCAGACCATACCCTATGAGTGGGACGAAGGCCGGTCCATGCATTTCCGGGCTCGCTGGCGGGTGGACCATGACATGGTGCCGGACCCGGCCGCTGTCCAGGACCTCCCCTTTCTTCTCGCCCAAGGTCGGGGAGTCTACGTGGGCACCACGTCCATCCTCCTGAATCCGAACCCCGTCCCCACGCCAAGTGGAAGCTGGTGGGGAGAAGGAGACGAAAAGGTGTTCGTGGACGGTGAAGGCCAGCCGTCTCTCTTCGGCACCGGCTCGGAGGACTACTACAACTATTCCTGGTCGCCCCCGGCCATCTTCACCTTCCCGTATTGCGGGCAGCCCCGAAACGACGGCCCCGGGAACCGGGGGTTCGTAATCAACTACCGCTGGCACATCCTCGACCCCCTCCCCTTCCAGGAGGACCTCCGCTTCTACATGGA
>JBDHGR010000024.1:0-19521 GCA_039589815.1 Gemmatimonadota bacterium
AACCTGGCCTTTTTGAGTGCTCTCACCCCCGAAGAAATGGCGGGATCCCCGCTCGTTGCCGCCGATGCTCTCCAGGCTACCATGGGCGGAGCGGCCGGAACGTTCGTGACGGTCGCCAGCCTGGTGATCCTCCTCAGTTCGCTTAACGTCCAGTTCCTGGGCATGCCCAGGGTGGTCCTGGGGTTGGCCAGGGAAGGCCTGGCCCCATCGAGTTTCACCCGGATCGGCCAGCGCGGTACCCCCCAACCAGCCTTGGTTTTCATAACCCTCATCCTCCTCGGCCTCGCCATTACCGGCGCATTCGAATTCCTGGTGAGATTCATGATGACCGTGGCTTTCGCCGTGGACCTGGTGGTCTTGGCGGGGATCTTCGTGTTGAGGCGGCGGCGCCCGGACCTCCACCGTCCCCTTCTCGTCCCTCTTTTCCCATGGCTGCCGGCTATAACGGTCCTCCTCTACCTCCTCGTTCTCGTCACGATCATCTGGACCCAGCCTGGGTTAGGCGGGGGTGCCGCGCTCATGTTGGGGGGGCTAGGGGTGGCGGGTTGGCTCACTCTCCGGACGTCGGAATGAAATACGCACCTTCGGTCATCGACCTTATCGGAAAGACCCCCCTTCTGGCTCTCGACCGGATGAACGCAGGGGGATCAACCAGGATTTTTGGGAAGTGCGAGTTCCTCAACCCGATTGCCATCAAGGATCGGCCAGCCCTCTACATGATCCTGGAGGCTGAAAAGCGGGGAGACATCGCACCCGGGGCGACTCTCGTGGAGGCCACCTCGGGGAATACGGGGATGGCTCTGGCCTATATCGGGAGAATGCGAGGCTACCGGGTAGTGCTTTGTATGTCCGAGATTCAGAGCCAGGAACGGCGCCAGGTCCTCAGAGCGTTGGGGGCCGAGTTGGTCCTCACTCCGAAGGACGAGGGCACCAAAGCCGCCAAGTCAAAAGCCCTCGAGATCCACGCCAGCACTCAAGGCTCATTCTATGTGGGACAGCACGACAACCTGGACAACCGAAAGGCACACATCGAAACCACAGGGCCCGAACTTTGGGATGACACGGGAGGGCGGATCGACATTTTCGTAGCCCCCTTGGGAACCGGCGGCACCCTCACCGGAGTCGCAGAAGCTCTCAAGCCCAGGAAACCAGCCTTCCGAGTGGTGGGCGTGGAGCCGAGAGAGGCTCCTTTCGTGTCGGAAGGAAGGTTCGCCCCCCACCGGATGATGGGGACGGCCCCGGGGTTCATGCCCGGACTCGTGGATAGGGACCTCATCGATGAGATCCTCCTGGTATCCGAAGATGAAGCTTTCCACACCTGCAGGGAATTGGCAAAGAAGGAGGGCATTTTGGTTGGCATATCCTCCGGGGCCAGCGTCTGTGCAGCCCTTAGGTTGTCACAGAATACCGCCTACTCCGACATGGTCATCGTGGCCATGTTGTGCGATAGTGGGGAGCGTTACCTGAGCGTGGAGGGGCTCTTTGGCGGAGACACCGAATGATTGATGTCGTCATCTGGACGATTCTGGTCCTGTCTTTGTTGAACGCTGGAGCCATCCTCTTTTTCCTCTTCCGGCCCCCTGCGAGCCTCTCGAGGGGAATCCGAAAAGCGGTGGAAGAAGACCTCCGGAAAGGGCGAGAGGAATCGGCCGGGGCGGCCCGAAGCCTCCGGGAAGAGGTTTCCACCGGCATGGCCACCCTGGGCGAGAGCCTTTCCAACACGACCGCCAACGCCAGCAAGCTCCAGCAGGAGCAGCTGACCTCATTCAGCACCCAGCTCAAGGAGTTGTCTGAATCCAACCGTCGGGGACTGGAGCAGATCCGCACGACTCTCGACACCCGGGTCAGACACCTGCAGGAGGAGAACGAAAAGAAGCTGGAAGAAATGCGGAAAACGGTAGACGAGAAGCTCCAGGGAACCCTGGAGAAACGTCTTGGGGAGTCGTTCAAGCTGGTGAGCGACCGTCTGGAGGCTGTCCAGCGCGGACTGGGCGAGATGCAAAACCTGGCCACCGGGGTGGGGGATCTGAAGAAAGTCTTAACCAACGTGAAGTCCCGGGGGACCTGGGCCGAGGTTCAGCTCGAGGCCATCCTGGATCAATTCCTGGCACCCGGGCAGTATCAAAAGAACGTCCAGACCAAGCAGGGAAGCTCTGAGATGGTGGAGTTCGCCATCCGTCTCCCTGGTCGGGCCGACGAGCCCGAGAGTTCGGTCTGGCTCCCCGTCGATTCCAAGTTCCCCCAGGAAGACTGGCTCCGTCTTCAGGAGGCCTCCGAGGAAGGGAGCGCCGAGGGAGTTCAGAAGGCCACTGATGCCCTGGCCCGAACCCTCAAGCTCCTCTGGCCGCCATCCTGAGCAGTCTCCGCATGGGCTTTCAGACTCTGGCCATCGAGAAACGTGCCTCGGAGGTCTGGGACGTTCTCGGCGCCGTGAAGACGGAGTTTGGGAAATTCGGTGAAGTGTTGGGGAAGGTGAAACGGCAGCTGGGCACGGCCAGCAAAACGATTGAAACGGCGGAGACCCGGACCCGGGCCATGGAACGGAAGCTCCGATCTGTCCAGCAACTCCCGGAGGAGGATGCCGATTCCCTGCTTCAGCTGCCCAGTCTCCCACCGGAAGACGAGTGAGATCGGCTTCCCGAGTGAGACCGTCGTTCCGACCCAGACCACCCTTCCCGTTGAGACCGTGGTTCCGACCCAGACCGCCCTCCCCGTTGAGACCGTCCTTTCGAGTGAGACCGTCGTTCCGAGCGATCCCGCCCCGCCGGGAGAGCCACACTAACCGGGGCGCCGGTTGAGCGCCCTTCGACGCGGCCGCCAGGCCGGGATGGTTTTCATTCTGGTGACGGTTTTCATCGACGTCCTGGGAATCGGTATCATCATTCCCATCCTGCCGGAGCTTATCAAAGAGTTCGTGGGCGGCAGCACCGCCATGGCGGGCCGCTACTTCGGCATCATTGCAGCCACCTACTCGGCGACCCAGTTCTTCTTCGCTCCGATCCTCGGGTCGCTGTCGGACCGTTTCGGACGTCGGCCCATCATACTGATCTCCCTCTTTGGACTGGGCGTCGATTACCTGATCCAGGGTTTCGCGCCCACCATCGGCTGGCTTTTCGTGGGACGGTTCGTTGCTGGTGCCATGGGTGCGAGCTTCACCGCGGCACACGCTTACATCGCCGATGTATCCGGCCCCGCCAACCGGGCGCGGAACTTCGGGCTGGTGGGTGTGGCGTTCGGCCTGGGATTCATCTTTGGGCCTGCCCTGGGAGGACTCCTGGGCGGAATCAACATTCGGCTCCCGTTCTTCGTCTCGGCCGGTCTCGCCCTCGTCAACTGGTTGTATGGCTTTTTCGTACTTCCTGAATCCCTCCCCCCAGAGAAACGGGGGAGGTTCTCCTGGGCGAAGGCGAATCCGGTGGGGAGCCTCTTGGTACTCAGGGCTTATCCGCTAGTCGCGGGGCTGGCGGTGGCTTTCATTTTCACGGGCTTGGCTCAGAGGGGTTTGGAAACAGTCTGGGTCCTCTACACCGGACACCGGTTTGGCTGGGATGAGCAGACCAACGGCCTGTCACTGGCACTCGTGGGACTCATGGCGGCCCTGGTTCAGGGCGGACTGGTCCAGCCCTTTATTCGCCGTTTCGGGGAACGCCGCGCCATTCTTTTCGGCCTCGGGTTGGCGACCTTCACCTTTCTCGGTTACGGCCTGGCGACCCGAGGATGGATGATGTTCGCCATAATCGTCTTCGGGTCCTTGGGTGGGGTCGCAGGCCCGGCGATCCAGGGGCTGGTGGCCGGGACAGTGGAGCCCCATGACCAGGGGAAGATCCAGGGTGCCCTCACTTCCCTGATGAGCCTCACCAGCATCTTCGCCCCTCTGATCTTCGCTGCGGGCCTGTTCAGCTTTTTTACCTCTCCCACCGCCCCCTTCGAACTTCCCGGAGCCCCGTTCCTCCTGGGCTCCGCCCTCTGGGCGATTTCGTTTCTTATCCTGCTTCGGCTTTTCCGGAGGATTCCACCGACCTGAGGCCACTGGCAGCACGGACCTGGCCCAGGCCCCATGCAGAAACCTCTGCGTTCGCTTACCTTTTCTGATTCCATAAGGATTCCGACTGGATTCCACACGGCCCAAGTGCCGACCAACTGGAGGCTTTCATGAGTTTTCGGCAGTCCCTCCCCGTACTTGCCCTCACCGCGATGCTCCTTCCTTCGGCCCTGGGAGCCCAGCAATTCCGTGGTGGCCCCCCGGCCAACCAATTCCCCGTGGACGATCCTGTGATCAAAGCGATCTGGGAGGCGGGATGGGAGAACTCCCAGATCTATCCCCTTGCTCAGGTACTGGCCGACTCCATCGGCCCGAGGCTTCCGGGAAGCCCTGCCTTTGATGCCGGCGCCGACTGGGCCCTGAAACTTTTCCGAGCATGGGGAATGGAAGGGCGGAAAGAGGAGTACGGCACCTGGAAGGCGTGGGAGCGGGGGGTCACAAACGTTGACCTTTTGGAGCCAAGGGTTAGGAGCCTGGACGGCATGATGCAGTCCTGGAGCCCGGGCACTGACGGCCCGGTGACGGGTGAGGTCGTGACCTTGCCCGAGGTTTCCTCCGCCGCCGAGTTCCAGGAGTTCCTCGGGTCTGTCGATGGCAAGTTCGTCCTCATGTCCGCCGCCGAGACAAGCTGCCGCCCCATGGAGAACTGGGAAGAATGGGCAACCCCCCAATCCCTCGAAGCCTACAACGCCCTCCGGGAAGAGACCCGGGGCAACTGGAATGCCCGAATCCAAGCCACGGGCATGGATCAGAACGAGTTGGTTCGAGCCCTGGAAGGTGCCGGTGCCGCGGGCCTCTTCAGCTCCAGTTGGACAGGGAACTGGGGGTCGTCTCGCCTCAGCGGCACCCGAAACGCCGTAGCCCCCGGTATCCAATTCGGGTGTGAAGACTACGGCCTCATGTTCCGCCTGGCCGAGAACGACCAGGGACCGGTGGTCCGGGTCAACGCCGAAGCCACCGACCTGGGCACCGCCCCGACCTATAACGTCATCGGAGAGATTCGGGGCACTGAGAGGCCGGACGAGTACATCATCCTCTCGGCGCACTTCGATTCCTGGGATGGCGGTTCGGGCGCCACCGACAACAACTCTGGGAGCGTCATCATGATGGAAGCCGCCCGGATTCTGAAGGAGGTCTACCCGAATCCGAAACGGACCATCCTGGTAGCCCTCTGGAACGGTGAGGAACAGGGCCTCAACGGCTCACGGGCTTTCGTGGCCGACCACCCGGACATCGTGGAGAACGCCCAGGCACTCTTCAATCAGGACAACGGAACGGGGCGGGTCACCAATATCTCCATGCAGGGACTGGCAGGAGTCGCGCCCTTCGTGGGCAGGTGGATGACCGCCCTCCCGTCCCAGATCTCCCAGCACATCGACCTGACCATCCCCGGGAACCCGGGCACCGGGGGTTCGGATTATGCCAGCTTCGTCTGCGCCAGCGTACCGGCGTTCAGCATAAGCTCGCTGAGCTGGGACTATAGGCAGACCTACCACAATCCAACCGACACCTTCGACAAGGTGATCATCGACGACGTGAAGAACAACGCCGTCCTCACCGCCATGTTGGCCTATATGGCGTCAGAAGAGGAGGAGATGCTCCCGAGGGATCACAGAGTCCTGGGAACCGATCCTCGAACGGGCGAACCGCGTGCTTGGCCCCAGTGCCGGCCGCCAGCCAGAAACGCGGACGGGTACTTCCGGCGCTAGTGCGGCGGTTGAACCATAGACGCTTCAGGCTGATGCGATCGGGGATTCTTCTAGTTGTCGTCCTGGCCCTGCCCGGACCCATTCGGGCCCAGGCAGGGCCGGATCCCTCCTCCCATGAACGGGTTCGGGCCACCGCCTCCGCGGTTCTGAAGGCGGGCCAGATCTCCAGCGAGAACCGCGTTCACCTCGGCGGTTGGGCGGGCTTGGTGATTTCCGACAACCTGGCAATTGGGGGTGGGGGCTTCGCCCTTTTGAAGAAGGTCGAACTGACCGGGCCCGAAGGCAAAACGGGGTTCGATCTGGGTATGGGATATGGTGGCCTTCTGTTCCGATACTGGGAGCCCTTGGCCAATGCCCTGACCGGTGAGGTCGGTCTGCTTTTTGGTGCCGGCCATGCGGAGGTGCGGAATCAGCTCACCCGCACCGAGGTCGGATCCGACAACTTCCTCGTGGCCGAAGGTGAGCTGGGACTCGTCTACTCGTTCTTCCCGGGGATGCACCTGGGCCTCTCGGCGGGTTACCGCCTCACCTCCGACGTGGAGGATCTTCCGGGGGTTTCCACAGGGGATCTCAACGCCTTCACAGGGAGCTTGTCAGTCCGGCTAGGAGGGGGATGACCGCGATGCCCCCTCGTCAGTTTCCCTTGCGGGTGGGATGCGTAGACACCGGATCCAACGCGATTCGGTTTCTGGCTGCCGAGTTCACCTCTCCAACCGATTTCGAAACCCTGGCCTACCAGAGGGTCCCGGTGCGCCTGGGTCATCAGGTCTTTCTGACTGGGCAACTGGCGCAAGAGGCAATGGAAGGGACCGTGGCCGCTTTTGGCGCCTTCCGGGACCAGATGAAGGACCTGGACCTTTCCGCTTTCCGAGCGGTTGCCACCAGCGCTGTGCGCGAGGCCAAGAACGGCTTCGAATTGGTTGGCCGGATCCTCGAAGAGACGGGGATTGTGTTAGAGATGATCTCCGGGTCCGAGGAAGCACGGTTGGTGCATCTTGCGGTGGCCAATCGCGTCGACCTGTCCGGAGGCCAGTGGATCCTCACCGATCTGGGTGGCGGGAGCGTCGAAGTCTCCCTCGTTGATGACATGGGAATGCTCTGGAGTGAATCCCACACCATGGGGTCCGTCAGACTTCTGGAGGAGTTGAGCGAAACTGGTGCAGACACCCCCGGGTATCGGAGACTCCTCTCGGACTATGTATCGACCCTGAGAATCCCGTCTCCTGCCCAATACTGGTCCCCGGCCGGGTTCGTCGCCACCGGCGGAAACATCGAAGCACTGGCCAACCTGGCCGGAGTGGCGAGAAATCCCCAGGGCGTGGGCACCCTGCCCAGCCAGGACCTGCGGTCGGCCATCGATCTCCTATCCCGATTGTCCTATCACGAAAGGATGACCCAACTCGGTTTGCGGGAGGATCGTGCCGACGTAATCCTCCCTGCCGCCATGGTGTACCACCATCTGGCTCGCCTGGCGGGAGCTGACGGAATCCTCGTCCCCGGTGTAGGGGTTAAGGAAGGCATCCTGGTGGACCTGGTAGACGACTTGATCTCCCACACCACCCATGAGGTCCGGAGGGAGCAACAGCTTACAAAAGCCGCCATTTCCTTTGGTCGTCGCTTCATGTTCGACGAAGCCCATGGGCTTCATGTGGCCAAGCTCGCCCTGTCGATCTTCGACCAAACAAAGGAGCTGCATGGCCTGGGATCCCAGAATCGGCGCCTGCTTCTGGCCGCTTCCATCCTCCACGACATCGGGGCATTCGTGGGTCACAAGAGACACCACAAACACGCACTCTATATCATCTCCCACTCCGAGCTACCGGGGCTCTCGGCAAACGACATGCTGATTGTGGCAAATATCGCCCGGTATCACCGGAAGAATATTCCAAGGAAGGATCACCTGGATTTCGTCCGGCTTTCCGAAGAGGACCAGGAGAGGACGACAGCGTTGTCCGCCATCCTGCGAGTGGCTGATGCCCTCGACCGATCTCACCTCCAAAACATCGAAGACGTGGAGGTTACCTGGGGCAAGAAGGAAGCGACACTCAAGTTGAGAGGTGAAGGCGACCTCCTCCTGGAACGCTGGGCCGTGTCCCGGAAGAAGACCCTTCTCGGCAAAACCTTCGATAGAGAACTCACCGTCACAGTCTGATCCCGAATATTCAGAGGCAGTATCGGTCATTGACATAGGACTGTCCCTGTTTCTTATTGACCTTATTCCCCAGAATATGGGTTTCTGGAGCCGCACTGTGTTAAGGAAGGGGGCCGACCGTGCCCGACGTTGACGAGAAGGTCATGAAGTTTGTAGAGGACACCCTCAAGAAGAGCCCCAAGATTCAACTTGAGGAGCTCTTCCTACGGACGAAGAAGTTCAAGAGCTCCATCGGAAGATTGAGCAAACGGCAGTTCAATGCCCGATACCCGCTTCAGGTGAAGCGCCGCAGGGCGTTGGCCGCGAAGGCCAGAGGTGGGGGCCGCAAAAGGGCTGCCTCCCCCATACCCCGGAGCTCCAGGAAGACCACCATGCGGTCGACCGAGCCTCGGGATAAGGTTCGGCAGGTCTTCCTTCAGTTCGCCACGGATATCGCTGCTGCTGAAGAACGAAAAGACCTGGTGAGGGTTCTGGCCGGTGTAGACACCTACGTGGACCAGGTAATGAAAGACACGGCCAGGGCCTGAGGCAGCCCGATTCAGCCTGAAGCCTTTCCCGAGAGCTGGTCCCGTTCCTCAAAACCCCGGCACTTCAGCACAGGAAGACGAGGGTACCTGGGAAAAACCGGGTCCTGACCCGCTCGGCTGCACAGGGAGAACCCAGAACCCCTCCGGTTCCGAATATTCCGAACCCATTTGCACTTTTCGCAGAGGCCCGCGAACACCTTTGGATCTTCCGATTTCACGAGACCCCTGATTTCTCTAACGCGGTCTCCAATAACCGAATGCCGAGGAACCCCACCTGCCGTGCCGCATCACCGCGCCGGTGGGAAAAGAAGGGAGAGTCGCCACAAAGGGTGCACCAGGCGGACTGAGTGAGCCGGGATTCTTCAATTCCTACCCCAACTGCTGCCGCCGCAAGATGGCTCCGTATATCTATTGGCCTTGCGTCTCCCGGATCGGGAAGGCCCATGGCGGTGTGAACCTCCGGACCCACCTCATAGCACTCGCCGCAGATAGCCGGCCCAAGATGCACATGAAGGTCCCCCGGTTGGCTCCCGAACTCCGCATTCAACATCTCGATCCCGCGGTCCAGGACACCCACCACCGTACCCCGCCATCCGGCGTGCAGGACGCCCACCACACGGGCGGTTGGGTCTACCAGGAACACGGGCACGCAGTCCGCCACCGTCACCGCCAGCAAGACCCCTGGGGAAGAGGTGAGGTGACCGTCAGCGTCGGGGCCTAGGATCATCCGCCCTTCCTGGGGCGGCGGGCCTTCCTTGAGCGACGGGCCTTCCTGAGACGGGCCCGGGTGCGACGTCTCCAACCCTCTGTTGACCCGTCCTTGCCGCTCTCCTCCTTGCCGGTTCGGCTTCACGGCTGACGGTGACCACTCATACACCGACACTTTGTTTCCATGCACCTGTCGGGAATGAGCGATTCTCGGGAAGTCCAGGCGGGTGCCCAGAGCCTCCCAGGAGTAACGGACCCTTTTCGCAGGAGGGTCGGTGAAGCGGGCGAAATTTCGGGTGGTTTCGCCCTTTTGCCTTCCCCGACCCGTGGTCCCCTGAACGAGCCACGGAAAATCGGATTCCCATTCCGGGTGGACCCAGAAACCGGGGTCCCCAGGATGGAGTACTTCCTCGATTTCGCGGGCGTGAACCCCAGAGTCTGTGAGGCGTATCATGGCTTCGGGCTACCCGACCTCGGCCGGAATGATCCAGGAAACCTGTCCATTCACCCGAAATCCCGTAGCTTTCAGTCTCAGCCCAAAAAAGGTAGTACAAGGCACCGATATTGGAGCCATGAGCGAGCCTCTCTTCGACCACCAAAACGCTGCGTATGTGCAGCTCCTCTATGAGGAGTTCTCCCGGAACCCCGAATCGGTTCCCGAAGCTTGGCGCACCTTCTTCAGCAAAGGACCAAAGGTAACGACGGACGCCGGTCTCCTGGTGCCGGAAACTCTTGCTCAGGAGTGCCCTCCGGAAACTCCGGCGCCCGTCGCCGCGCCTGAAACCGGTAGGAGAATCCCAGCCTCAGTCGAGTTGGAGCCGACGCCTGTCGTGTCGCCGGCCGCAGTGTCCACCCCGGTTCCGACGCCTGTCCTTCCCCTGGTCGTTCCACCCGAGATCCCGCCACCCGCTTCTTCAGACATCGCGGCCACCGAACGCCTCTCCGTCATGGAGGTGCCGGGTCGCGCCGCGTCGATTCGAGATGACGAAACCGTCCACAAGCTCCTCCAGGTCGTTGCCAGAGGCGCAGCTTTGGTTCAGGCCTTCCGGGAACACGGCCACCAAATGGCCAAGCTCGATCCTCTCGGCTCCGAACCTCCCGGCCACCCTGAGCTGGATCCTTCCTTCTTCGGGACCACCATGGAGGAGTTGGAGGAAATCCCCGCATCCATCATCCGGCCCCGTTGGGGTGACGAACCCCTTGCCCGGGTGCTTCGCCGTCTCGAGGAGGCCTACGTGGGGTCCATCGGTTATGAGTTCGAGCACCTCGAGGATCCCGAGAAGGTGCGCTGGCTGTGGGAGAAGGTCGAGGAAGGTGTCCTGACACGGCCACTGAACGAGGAGGAGAAGAAGCGCCTGCTGATTCGCCTTTCGGAGGTCGAAGGTCTCGAGCACTTCCTCCACCGAGCGTACCTGGGACAGAAGAGATTCTCCCTGGAAGGGACCGACATGCTGGTCCCCATGCTGGACAAGGCGATCGAGGAATCGGCCAAGACCGGGGGCCGGGAAATCGTCATTGGGATGGCCCATCGAGGACGACTCAACGTCCTGGCTCATATCCTCGGCGTGAGTTACCGGGAAATTCTGGAAGGCTTTGAGGGAAAGCCGGTGAAAGACACGGCCCTGAGCATCCCCCGGCAAGGAACCGGTGACGTCAAATACCATCATGGGGCTAACACGACGTTCCGCCTCCGCGATGGATCGAAGGTGAATGTGTGTTTGACCCCCAACCCTTCTCACCTGGAATTCGTGAATCCGGTCGTGGAGGGCCTGGCCCGTGCGAAGCAGTTCTCCGGACCCGGGAAGGACCTGCCGCAGGAGTTGGATGCGGTCATCCCCGTTCTGATCCATGGCGACGCCGCGTTCGCCGCTGAGGGGATTGTGGCCGAGACCCTCAACCTCTCCCGCCTGGAGGGTTATACCACCGGCGGCACCCTTCATATCATCGCCAACAACCAGGTGGGCTTCACTTCCGAGCCCAACGAGGGCCGTTCCACCCGCTACTCGAGCGACCTGGCCAAGGGCTACGACATTCCCGTATTCCATGTGAACGCGGACGATCCTGAAGCCTGTCTCGCCACCGTTCGGCTGGCCATGGCCTACCGGGCTCGATTTCACGACGATGTGGTCATCGATCTCATCGGATACCGGAGACACGGCCACAACGAGGGCGACGAGCCGTCCTACACCCAACCGGCGCAGTATCAGGTCATCAACTCCCACGCCACGGTCCGAAGCTTATGGGCCGAACGGCTGGCAGCCGAAGGGATTGTTTCCAGGGAGGGAGCCGAGCTCATACAAACGGAGGTGATCCGACGCCTGCGGGAAGCCCAGGACGAGGTTCGGGAGGAGCCAGACGAGCCGCCACCATCCGTAGAGGAGGCGAGCCCAGAGCCACCCCATCCGGTGGACACGAGAGTGCCCCTCGACGCCCTCGTGCGTCTGAACCATGCCTCCCTCCAAACTCCCGAAGGGTTCACGGTTCACCCCAAGCTCGCTCGCCAACTGCAGCGGAGAGCCCACGATTTCGGCCCGGATTTCCGCATGGAATGGGCCCACGCCGAAACCCTGGCCTTCGCATCGCTACTGGAAGAGGATGTGCCCATCCGGTTGAGTGGCCAGGATTCGGAGCGGGGCACCTTCAGCCAACGCCACCTGGTTCTCCACGATGCAGAAACCGGCGAAGAGCACATCCCGCTGGAACACGTCGGAACCGCCCGCTTCGAAGCTTACAACTCTCCCCTGACGGAAACGGCGGTCCTGGGGTTCGAGTACGGCTACGAAGTTGGCACCGATCCTGACCTGGTCCTTTGGGAGGCCCAGTTCGGCGACTTCGTCAACGTTGCTCAGGTCATCATCGACCAGTTCATCGCTGCAGGGCGGGTAAAGTGGGGCCAAACCGCCCGCCTCACGCTCCTCCTGCCCCACGGCCATGAAGGACAGGGGCCGGAGCACACCTCGGCCCGGTTGGAGCGTTTCCTCCAGCTAGCGGCGGAAGACAACATGAGCGTGGCGTATCCAACTACGCCGGCCCAATACTTCCACCTGTTACGCCGTCAGGCTCTGACCCCGATAGCCCGGCCCCTCATCGTCATGACCCCCAAGAGTCTGCTCCGTCATCCGAAGGCCACGTCGGCTCTTTCGGAACTTGCCGAGGGGGGGTTTCACCCGGTGCTGGGCGATTCCTCGGCGGGAGACCGGCAGGATGAGATTACCCACCTCGCCCTCTGCAGCGGGAAGCTCTACTACGACCTCGAGACCCACCCGAAGCGCAGTACCCTCACCCACGTCGCCATCGGCCGGGTGGAAGGACTCTATCCCTTCCCCGGGGAAGCTCTGCGAGAGCTCGTGGACTCGTTCCCGAACTTGAAAAGGGTCGTCTGGGCCCAGGAAGAGCCCACGAACCAGGGGGCCCTTTCCTACATCGGCCCCCGGCTCCGTACGGTGGTGCCCCGGTCAATCCCCCTGAAACCTGTGGCCCGACCGGACCGGGCGAGCCCCGCCGAGGGCAAGGTCAAAGACCACCTGAAAGAGCAGCAGCGGATCGTGGAGGAGGCACTGGGTTTGAGGGAGGGGTGAGGGTTAGCTCGACTCTCCCTCAATCGTCCTTCAGAATTCGCCTCGGCGGATCGTCCAGGTCGTCGAACTGACCCCGTTTCACAGCCACCACAAAGAGGATGGCGAAAACCGCACCGAGGAGGACGGCGATGGGAAGGAGGAAGAAGATGGCGTCCATGAGCCTTCGCCTTTCCTAAGCCTTTCGTGTCATTATCAAGCCGAATCCCCGGCTGCCACCACCTTCTCCACTCGCGACGCCCCCCAAATGACCATGCCGCTCGATAGGGGCATGAGGATGGCGGCGATGAGAGGATTCACCAGACCCGATGCGGCTAAGGTGACGGCCGCGATGTTGTACCCGATGGAGCGGACCTCGTTCTTTCGGATGGAGTCCGCAGCGGCCTCGGCAGCCCGAAACCCAGCCATTATCGGCTTCAGGGAGGGCACGGAGATGACGCCGTCGGCCACCAGGATGCTGCTGGCCGCTCCCGTACCCATGGCGATCCCCACATCGGCTTGAGCCAACCCCGGCCCGTCGTTCATCCCATCCCCGGCGAACAGAACTCGGTCACCGTCACCCCGACGACTTCGAATCCAATCGGCCTTTTCATTCGGGTCCATTCGCGCCAGGGCCTGGTCGATGCCGGCCTCGGCCGCCATCCGCTCAGCCACCTCCTGGACGTCGCCGGTGAGGAGGATCACCTCCCGGCCCGTTCCCAATACGGCCCCAACAACAGCTCGGGAATCATCCCGGACTCGGTCACCAAGAGTGATGGTCCAAGATGTTTCGGGAGTCCTAGCCCCGGCCCCGGCACCCTCACCCTCACCCTCGCCTCCCACGGCGGAGCCAACACCACCCTTCACCAGAACCTTCCCCGGGCCTCCGCTACGGATTTCCCACTCTCGCCCGTCCACCCTCCCTCGAATGCCGAACCCCGCCTCCTCCTGGACCTCTTCCGGGACGGGTAGCGGGATTCCGCGTTCCACCGCCGCGCGTGTGATGGCCCGGGCGATGGGGTGAGCGCTGAACCGTTCCAACCCGCTGGCGATTCGGAGCGCTTCATTCTCCGCCTCCACCACCTCCAGGTCTCCCGCGGTCACCGTACCCGTCTTGTCCAGAGCCACCAGGGAGACCGATTCCATCTCCAGAAGGGCATCGCCACTTCGGAACACCAGGCCCCGCCGAGCTGCCGCCCCAAGGCCTGCAGCAGCCGCAAGGGGCCGAGCCAAAGCCAGAGCGCACGGGCACGCGACCACGAGGACCGCCACTGCCGAGAGAAGAGCCTTCTCGAGATCGGCAAAAAACAGCCACCCAAGGAAGGTGACAGATGCCACCAGCAGGGTGAGTCCCGTGAACCAGGGCGCGATGCGATCCGTAACGGCGGGCCTTACCCCCCGGTCCGCCGAGAGCTTGAGCTGGTCGGCCATCTGTTGGAGAACGGTCTCCCTACCCACGGCGCTGACCCGAACCGTGAGAAATCCGTCCACCAAGACCGATCCTGCAACCACCCGACTTCCTACCTGCGCCTCCACGGGCTTCGACTCGCCACTGATGAGGGCCATGCGAAGGTTCCCGTGCCCCGCGTCGACGATGCCGTCCGCTGCCAGCTCCTCTCCCGCAGCCACATCAAGGAGGTCACCGACTTCCAGCTCATCGGATGGCACCACCTCGACCCCGTCCCCCACCCTTTTTCGCCCAGTGGCGGGTGCGGTTGCAGCCATAGCGGTGGCGGCCTCCGAAGCCCTTCGCCGGCCTCTGGATTCCAGCACACGGCCCCCCAGAAGGAGGGTCACCAACATGCCCATGGAGTCCAGATAGGTATCACCGCTCGTGACGGTCACCACCAGGCCGTGGCCGAACAGAACCGCCACGCCCAGGGCGATGGGGAGGTCCATGTGGAGGACCCGGTGCCGGATGCCGCTGACGGCTCCCACGAAGAAAGGCTCGGCGCACCAGAGGGCGATGGGAGCAGCAAGGGCCAGGCTGATCCACTGGAAGAGAGTTACATACCGAGAATCCATGCCCCCGAGCCAGCCAGTGTAGAGGGCCGCTGAGAGCATCATGATGTTCACGGCCGCAAATGCAGCCACGCCAAGGCGAATGAGAAGGTCCCGGTCCGGCTCACTCTCCTCACCCAGGATGCGGGGACGGTACCCCAGCGTGCTGATCCGCCCCGCCACCTCACCCAGCTTCACCTTCTCCGGGTCCCACCGGACTCGGGCTCTTCCCGTGGAATAGCTCAGGGTGGCTTCAGCGACCCCCTCCGTCCTCTGGAGAACGTTCTCCGTCACCCATACGCAGGAGGCGCACCGGAGCCGATCCACCTGAAGCCGGATTTCACAGAGGCCGTCCTTGCCCACAGCCACCGGGTATGCATCCCAGTCCGCCCCGAATCCATCTGGTCTGGGTGGATAGGCCTCCCGCTCCTGGTAATAGGCCTCCAGACCCGCCCCTTCGATGATGGCAGCAGCCATTTTGCAGCCGGAACAGCAGTACACATCCTGGGAACCCTCAACGGGGGTTCCGCAGTGGGGACAGCAGGAGATGGCGGGCTGGCAGGATTGGTCCGTCCCGGCAGGGGCTCTTCCGTTCACGGAATCGCCCCCCGGCCCCCCGGCGGAAGCAACGCTACCGTCGTTCGGTTTGGTAGGAGGGCACAACGTCGTCAGCCCCCGAAACGGCAATGTAGATAAAGACCGCGTTCACCAGGACTACGAGAACCAGGCCCAGGATAATGAGCACGGGCCAGAGCCGGTACCGAGACCTCCTCGCCGTTTCTGCCGCTCTTCCCTCAGTCCCAGTCGGTGCCGGAGTCAACGCTCGCCCCCGTCTTGAAGGTGGTTGGAATGGCGATCTCCCCATCGGGAGCCACAACCCGAACCTGCATTTGGGTGGTTCGGCCTAGCCCCTGATCCTGGGGCACTCGAACGATGAGGGGAAGGGTTCGGGTCTCTGTGGAGGCCAGTTGCACGTCCTGAGCGATCACCTCGGCGTCGGGAATGCCCTCCACGATCACGCGGAAATCGACAGGTGCATCCCCCGGCTTGTTGTTGGTGATCTGCACCAGGTAAGTGTTCCGGACAAAGCCGTCGGGGTCAACGGTGTACAGGGATCCTGGGACCCGGTTCACCGTGGCTTCGAAAGGCAACCGCTGGGACGCAAGCGTGAATCCAAATGCGGCCAACGCCAATAGGAGGCCACCATACACCACGGTTCGGGGCCGCATCCGTCTGACCGTCTTCCCTTCCTGTTCCGCCATGGACGTGTATTCCACCAGGGTCCGGTGCTCGAGCTTCTCCATGACGGATACACAGGCATCTATACACCGAGCACACTGGATGCATTCCAGCTGGAACCCGTCCCGGATATCGATTCCCTGGGGACAAACCACAACGCACTTGTTGCAGGCGATACATCGCCCGTCGGTGGCCGCCGCCTTCCCGCCCCTGGGTTCTCCTCGGACAGGATCGTACCCGATGAGGAGGGTTTCATCATCCGTGAGGGCGCTCTGGAAACGAGCGTAGGGGCAGAGGAAGTTGCAGAACTGTTCTCTGAACCAGGTGAAATCCAGGTACCATAGGCCAGTGAAGATGAGGACGAAGGAATACGCCAGGCTTCCCGAACGGCCGGTCCACAACTCCCGGGCCGGCGTGAAGAAACTGACGATGGCAGTGGCAAGAAGTAAGGATACGGCCAAGAACGCCGTCCACTTCGCCATCTTTCGCCAGATCCGGTCTAAACTCCAACTCTGGCCGTCTCTTCGCCTCCGCTGGACCCGGTCACCCTCGATCCAGATCTCCAGCGGCCGGATCCAGGTTTCCAGGAATACCGTCTGGGGGCAGGCGTAGCCGCACCAGAGCCGTCCCCAGAGGGACGTAAAAAGAAAGAGGGAGAACGCCGCGAAGAGGAGGATTAGCATCAGGAAGAAACTGTCGGAGGCCGTGAAGATGGCTCCGAAGAAGAATACCTGTCGGGCAGGGATGTCGATGAGGAGTAGGGGTTGTCCCCCCACCCTGACCCATGGAGTAACGAAGAGAATCAGGTGAAGGGCCAGAAAGGTCCAACGCCTGAGGGTGGTGAACTTACCTTTGATGGACTGGGGGTACACCCACTCCCTGGTTCCGGAGAACCCCAGCATATGTAGGTCTATCTTTCTCGCCTAAGGCTAATTCCCTCGGGAGGCCCCCACCGGGGCCACCACCACCGGGCTTCTACCGGGATTCTACCGGACTTCTCCCGGGATTCCACCGGGATTCCACCGGGATCTTTACCCGTGTTCTCCCCCACCCTCTTCACCATGGCCTTCTTCGGAACCTTCCTCGCCCCCGGTCCCCACGGTGATTTGTTCGAGCGGAATTCCTAACGCCTCGGCGTTCTTGGCCAGTACGTACGCCGCCGCATGATTGATTTGTTCAGCACTCAGGATGGAGGCCCAAGGCGCCATCCCTTTCTCCGGCACCCCTTCTGTAATGGTATGAATCACCTCGTCAGGAGTGGACCCGTGAATCCAGACGTCATCCAGGAAAGACTGACCGATCCCACCCTCCAACTTCTGGCCGTGACAGACGAAGCAATAGGTCGTGTAAACCATTTCCCCACCGGCAATGGCTTCGGGGGTCATTGCAAACTGCACGTCCGCTGCACCCTGGACCGGCCAGCGGACCGCAGCCGCAGCCATCTCATCTTGGAACTCACCGACCTGGGACCGGTCTCCGATGAAGTGGTAGTGGACCGTGTACCCGACAGCCCAGAGGATGCAGATCCAGAAGAGCCCCAGCCACCAGTCTGGAAGGGGGTTGTCATATTCCTCGATGCCATCCGCCTCGTCGGCGTGGCCCATCACTCGATTCGTATCCTTGCTCACGTCTCATCTCCATCCGTGAACGGCATCAGAGCCGCCTCATCCATCATGGCTCTATGCTTGGGCGTGTACGCCCACCATACCCAGGCCAGAAAGCTGACCAAGAAGAAGACCGTCATGAGCCCCATGAGCCAGCCGAGGCTCACGCTCTCGGCTGCCAACTCGAGGACCGGATTCACTCACTACCTCCTGGCTGACTCGACAAATAAGCCTTCCCTTCCCGACCTAATCTCTGGAGGTAGGCGATCAGGGCCACGATCTCCTTGTCGGCGGTGGTCTCCAAGTTTGCACCGGCCAGACTCGTGACGATTGGTTGGCCCTGGGATGAAAGGCTGGAGGCCACACCCGCAACCTCGGCGTCCGTGTAAGGAACCCCTGCTTGTTGCAGGGCTCGGACCGATGCCTGGACATCTGCCGGGTCGACCGTGGCCGTCAGAAGCCATGGGTACGGGGGCATCACGCTTCCCGGGGATGTGCTCCTGGGATCTCGCATGTGCTCGTAGTGCCAGGCGTCGGGGTACTTTTGGCCTACCCGGTGAAGGTCGGGTCCCATCCGCCTGGACCCCAGGAGGAAAGGCCGATCGAACTGATATTCAGGAGCCCGGCTCCATTCTCCGTAGCGGAGGACCTCAGCCCGCATGGGCCGGACCCACTGGGAATGACAGAGATAACAACCCTCTCGGATGTATATATCCCTACCGGCAACCTCGAGGGGCGTATAGGGTGTCACCCAATCCCCGGTCTCAGGCCCTGCCCCAGCCGTGTACATGGGAATGATCTCGACGATCCCCCCGATGAGGATCGCGATCGTAGTGGCAACGGCGAAGAGTCCGCCCCGGGCTTCCAGAACTCGACGATGGAACTGGCCGTAACCCTTTTCCGACCCGTGCTCTTGTTCGTTATTGGTCATGATCGGCCTCCCCTACACCGCGGGAGCCGGCGCGGGAGCCTGTTCCGAGGCTGCCGAGCCGGATCCGGTGATGGTTTTCAGGAGGTTGAAGAGGAACATCACCATCCCGGTCAGAAAAAGAACGCCGCCCAGGAGCCGGATCCAGTAGTACGGCATGAGCCGGGCTACGATGTCCAGGAACATGGGATTCACCAGCTGTCCAGCGTCGTTAACGGCGCGCCACTGGAGGCCCTCCATGAGACCCGCCACCCACATGCTCACCGTGTAGAGGACGATGCCGATGGTGGCCAACCAGAAATGCTGCGTGGCCATCTTCGGATAGGCCAACTCTCTGTCCCACAGCTTGGGAACCAACCAGTAGAGGGTCCCAAAGGACATCATCCCGACCCACCCCAGCGCCCCACTATGGACGTGGCCGATGACCCAATTGGTAAAGTGAGCCAGGCCGTTCACCGCTCGGATAGACATCATGGGTCCCTCGAAGGTACTCATCCCATAGAAGGACACCGCCACCACCAGAAATTTCAGAATCGGGTCGGTTCGTAACCGATCCCAAGCCCCCCTTAATGTCAGAAGTCCGTTCAACATGCCACCCCATGACGGAGCCAGGAGCATGATGCTGAAGACCATCCCCAGAGTCTGAGCCCAATCAGGAAGGGCCGAATAGAGAAGGTGGTGGGGGCCAGCCCAGATATAGAGGAAGACCAGGCCCCAGAAGTGAACGATGGAAAGGCGGTAGCTGTAAACCGGCCGATCCGCGGCCCTGGGCAGGAAGTAGTACATGAGGCCCAGGAAGGGAGTGGTGAGGAAGAACCCCACCGCGTTGTGGCCGTACCACCACTGGACAAGTCCATCCGTCAGCCCGGCGAAGATTGGGTAGGACCGCGTCAGTGTTGCCGGGATCGCCAAGCTGTTCACGATGTGCAACACGGCGATGGTGATGACGAAGGACATGTGGAACCAGATCGCCACGTAGATATGCTTCACCTTACGGATGGCGATGGTCCCGAAGAAGTTCACCGCGAAGATCACCCACACCACCGCGATGGCAATG
>JBDHGR010000025.1:0-17335 GCA_039589815.1 Gemmatimonadota bacterium
CAGGGGATGGACTCAGCCACGCGCATGGTTCGGAAAATGGCGGCTCTGGCCGACATGGGGTTCCGGCGTGTGGAGTCCTCCGAGACCACCCCGGAGTCGGTCCCGGTGGGGGCCGGCCGCTTCAAGGTCACCTGCAGCCAACCCTCCATGGGAACTCTGGTCTCGGTGACTTCTGTTCACCAATCCACCGACCTGGTCCAGGAGGCCGCGGGCCTGGCGTTCCAGGAGATGGACCGGGTGGTGACTCTCCTGAATCGATACGATCCCTCCTCGGCCCTTTCCTACCTGAACAGCGAAGGGTCCATAGAGGCCCCGCCGCCGGAGTTGGCGGCGGTGATGTGGCAGAGCAGGTATTTCCACCGGGCCAGCAAAGGGGCCTTCGATCCCACGGTTCAGCCCTTGGTGGACCTGTTCCGAAACGGGCTTGGAGCCACGCCGGTCCCGGTAGCCCCGTCCGAGTCCCAGCTTATGGAAGCTCTGGCTTTGGTGGACGGAGGGGGTGTGGACGTAGGTCGTGAGAGGATCCGCTTTGTCACTCCCGGCATGGGCGTCACCCTGGACGGGATCGCCAAGGGTTATGTGGTGGACCGGATGGCAACGGTATTGGGTGACCAGGGGCTCGAGGACTTTCTCATCGACGCCGGCGGCGACATTCGAAGCTCCGGCGTCAGGGAAGATGGGCGGCCGTGGCGTGTGGGTGTACAGGATCCTCAGAAACAGGGAGACCTCCCCGACGTCATCGGCCTGACCAATGGTTCCGTTGCCACATCAGGAAGCTACGAGATCTACTTCGACCGGGAGCGGACCCATCACCACATCGTGAGCGCCAAGACGGGCAGCTCCCCTCAAACCAGTCAGAGTGTATCAGTCGTCGCCCCGACGACACTGGCCGCAGACGCGCTGGCCACCAGCGTCTTCGTCATGGAGCCGGAACGGGGCGTCGCCTTTATCGAGTCATTACCCGAGTGCGCCTGCCTCATCGTCGACGAGCAGGGTCGGCAGATGAGATCGAAGGGCTGGCGCAGCGCCACCGACCTTCCCACCCCCAAGGCAGGGATCCCATGAACGGTTCAGCGAAGAATATGGCTGGGAAGTTCCCGGATTACGGGATGTTCCAGCTCATTGCCCTGGTGAGCCTGAGGATGCTCATCGGATGGCACTTCCTCTACGAGGGAGTGGCAAAACTCACGAACCCCTACTGGACCTCGGCAGGGTATCTCCAGGAATCGGAAGGGTGGTTCTCGGGCTGGTTCGAGTCCATTGCCAACAGCCCTGGAGCCCTGGCCCTGGCCGACAATCTGAACCAGTGGGGTCTCCTCCTCATCGGGTTGGCTCTCCTGGTGGGAGTCTTCGCCCGGACCGCTGCCTTCGCTGGAGTTGTGGCGCTGGCTCTCTACTACCTGGCAGCGCCTCCCTTCCCGGGTCTGGAGTATGCCATGCCTGCAGAGGGAAGCTACATGATCGTAAACAAGATTCTTGTTGAGTTGGCGGCCCTACTGGTGATCATGGGGTTCCCCACCTCCCACCGAATCGGATTGGATCGCCTCTTGTTCAAGAAGCGGAACGTTGAAGCCGCGTAAACGGGTCTGACCACCTGTGGGGCGTAAACGTGGGGCGTTAACAGGAGACAGCATCATGAGTGACGAGATCAAGAGAGATCAGGAAGGTCAGAACCCGACCTCCCCTCCCGAGCCTGCGGGCCCGAAAGCCGAGGGAACTGCGGGAAACCCCAGCCGCAGGGATGTCTTGAAGGGCCTGGCGTCGGTCCCCGTTCTGGGGGTGTTCTTCGCCGGATGGTATCAAAAGAAGCTGGAGGCCGATGCCAGGCGGGAAGCCATCATGTCCGAGCTGGGGATCAGCGAAGGAGCGCCAGCCGTCATTCCCGACGCCATCTCCCGTCCTCCGGGAAACCGGATTCGGGTGGGGATCATCGGTAACGGTGGGGAAGGGGAGGCCCTGGTCCGGTTCGCCGGTTTCGCTCATCCGGAGTGGGTAGAGAACGAGAAAGCGGCGGCCGAACGGAACCCCCGAAACCGGGGCTACGCAACCTTTATGCAGCAGGACGATCTGAACATCGACCTGACGGGCGTTTGCGATGTCTTCGACGTCCGAGCCCAGCGGGGTTTGGATGCGGGTGCGAACAGGGTGGGGCCCACGGCGGAGAACTCTACCGTCCAACCGAAACGATTCCTCCGCTACACCGACATGCTGGAAAGCAACGACGTAGACGCCGTCCTCATCGCCACTCCGGATCACTGGCATGCCCAGATGTGCGTTGATGCCGCTGCGGTCGGAAAGCACATCTACGTTGAAAAAGCCATGACCCGGACGGAAGAGGATACCCACCAGATGTACGAGGCGGTGAAGAACTCGGACATCGTCTTCCAGCTTGGCCACCAGCAGCGCCAGACCGAGAGCCACATCAAGGCTCGAGAGGTCGTCGAGGCGGGGATTTTGGGGGAAATCACCCTGGTGGAGACCACCACGAACCGGAACGATCCCTGGGGTGCGTGGGTGTGGGATATCCACGAAGAGGGGGACGAGAACACCATCGACTGGGAACAGTTCGAAGGTCCGGCACCCAACAAAGTTCCCTTCGACCTGGACCGTTTCTTCCGTTGGCGGAAATATTTCGACTACGGTACCGGCCTTTCCGGAGACCTCTTCTCCCACGAGTACGACGCCATCAACCAGATCCTGGACCTGGGGATCCCCCAAACGGCTGTGTCGTCGGGCGGCATTTACCACTTCAAGGATGGCCGGGACGTTCCTGACACCTGGCAGGCGGTGCTGGAGTACCCGGACCGGGATCTGACCCTTGTGTACAGCGCCACCTTGTGGAATGGGAACTGGAGAGGCCGTGTCTTCATGGGGCATGACGCCACCATGGAGGTGGATAATGGCCTCACCATCCGGGCCGAGGGGTCATCCACTCGGTACGAAGAGAAGATCGACGAGGGCATCATCGACACTTCCCGGCCCATGTTCACTTTCCAACCCGGCTTCACGGGGTTGGATGCCATCACCTCGGCCACTGCGGAGTACTTCGCCCGGAGGGGGCTCCTTTACACATATCGGGGCGGACGCCTGGTGAGCGCTTACCACCTGCACATTGCCGAATGGCTCGATGTGATTCGAAATGGTGGAGACACCAGCTGCAACATCGAGCGGGGGTTCGAGGAGGCCATCTCCTGTCACATGGCAACCCGCGCCTATCAGGAGAAACGGCAAGTGGAGTGGGATCCGGTTGCTCGACGCATCGTGTAGTAGGGTCATCGGGTCCCCGGATCCCCCTTCGGAGCTGGCCATCCGCTACGCTCCTGGAGGCTCCTCAGGGAGACCGGAAACCCGATGCCTTCCATCAACGCTGGTCCATGCGAACCAAAGGTGGAGAGGGAATAGAAGATGAGCGCAAAGACTCGGTTGGGCCTCATGATGTTCCTCCAGTATGCCATCTGGGGGGCATGGGCGCCGGTACTCTCGGTGTACCTTCTGGACGACCTGGGCTTCACTGGTTTCCAGGCGGGGGCCATCTACGCTCTTCTTCCTCTGGCCACCATCTTGTCGCCCTTCATCGGGGGGCAGTTGGCGGATCGGTATTTCTCCTCGGAGAAGGTCATCGCCTTCCTTCAGTTTACCGGTGGCGTACTCCTCATCGTCTGCGCCCAGGCCACCAGCTTCACCACCATGGCCTGGATCATGTTCCTCTACTGTCTCCTTTATGCCCCCACTCTGGCTCTCACCAACTCTGTGGCTATGATCAACCTGAAGGACTCGGAGAAGGAATTCGGGGCCATCAGGGTCTGGGGAACCATCGGCTGGATTTGCGCGGGCCTTGCCCTCTCCGGGTGGCGGACGGCGGGGAGCGGAAGCGGGACGCTGATGATGGGCGGGGACATGCTCTTTTTGGCCGGGGTGTTCTCCATCGTCATGGGCCTCCAGGCCCTCAATCTGCCTCGGACTCCCCCTCAGAAGGAGGGGGTGAAGCCGTGGGCGTTCCTCGAGTCGCTGAAGATGTTGAAGGCGAAGCAGTTCGCCATCTTCGTCGCCATTACCTTTGTGGTCTCTACTGAGCTGGAGTTCTTCTACATCCTCACCGCCCCCTTTCTCCAATCCGATGCCATCGGGGTCTCTCCTGCGAACCTTCCGGCCGTCATGACCATCGCCCAGGTTGCTGAGATCTTTGTCATGGCCTTTCTGTTGTCCTGGGCGCTGAAGCGGTATGGGATGAGAAAGACGCTGGCTATCGGCGTCGTAGCCTGGCCTATCCGGTACGTGATCTTTGCCATCGGAGGCCCGGCGTGGCTGGTGATCGGGTCATTGGCCCTCCACGGGTTTTGCTACGTGTTCTTCTTCGTGGCGGCCTTCATCTATGTGGACAAGGTGGCTCCCCCGGACATCCGCGCCTCTGCCCAGAGCATGATTGCCATCGTCGCATTGGGCCTGGGACGATTCCTTGGGAGTCTCTTTGCCGGAAAGATTCAGGAGGTCTTCACCACCGACATGGGCACCAACTGGACTGGGGTTTTTCTGTTGCCCTGCGCCCTGACCATGTTCTTTGCCGTGGCCTTCCTCCTCTTCTTCAGAGAGGAGGAAGGCGCAGCCGCTGCGGCGGGAGCTTAGGTCTGGCCGGATCGCAGCTTCGGGGCCCTGGGCCGTCGAGGAAAAGAACGGCGGTGATGGGCACATCAACCAAAGGTGAAATCGAGATGGCAGCAAAGAGACTCGGTGTCGGGTTCGTAGGTGGAGGGTTCGTGGGGAAGTTCCACATTCGGTCCTTCGTTGGGGTCCGGGACGCAGATGTGCTTGGGGTGGTGGGTGGAGATGACGACTCTGCCGAGGAAGCCTCGGCACTGGCACGGTCTCTGGGGGTGGGGGACGCAAAGGCGTTTGGTTCCATCACACAAATGGTTGCGGACCCCGGGATCGACGCTCTCTGGATCTGCGCACCCAACTTCACCCGCCTCGAGGTCATGGAGGAGATTGTCGGGGCTTTGGAGGCGGGGAAGGGTGAGCTCATCGGGGTAGCTTGTGAGAAACCGCTGGGCCGGACCGTTGCCGAAGCCAGGAGGATGAACGAGCTGGTTCAACGTGCCGGCGTCCTGGACGGCTACCTGGAAAACCAACTCTTTTCCCCTTCTGTGGTTCGGGGAAAGGAGATCCTCTGGACCCGGGGCGCCGCTCTCACCGGCGCTCCCTTCCTGGCGCGAGCCGCCGAAGAACATTCCGGTCCGCACATGCCCTGGTTCTGGGAGGGGGAGCTTCAGGGCGGTGGAGTCCTGAATGATATGATGTGCCACTCGGTGGAGGTGGCCCGCCATCTCCTCACGCCCCCGGGGTACCCCAGGGAGACCCTGACCCCGGTGAGGATCACGGCTCAGATGTCCTGCCTGAAGTGGCAGCATCCCCGCTATGCGGAGATCCTCTCCGTCGGAAGCGGGGGCATGCTGGACTATGAGAACCGGCCTTCGGAGGATTTCGCTCGGGCCCTGGTGGAGTACCACGACCAGGCCGGGAATGTGAAAATCGTGGAAGCCACGACCTCATGGTGTTTCGTCGGGGCAGGCCTCCGCCTGAGCATGGAGCTGTTGGGGCCCGAGTACTCCATGTCCCTCAGCTCCTTGGACTCGGGGCCCAAGGTCTTCTTCAGTCGGGAGGTCCAGGGCGATGCAGGCGAAGACCTGGTGGAGAAACAGAACGCGGAAGTGGGGCTCATGCCCGTTGTCAGCGACGAGGAGAGCGAGTACGGATACGTTGGTGAGAACCGGCACATGGTTCGGTGTTTCCTGGAAGGGATACGTCCCGACGAGAATTTCTCGGACGGAGTGAACGTGTCCGAGCTGTTGATGACGGCATACATGAGCGCCGAAGAGGGCAGGACCATCGAATTCCCGCCGCCGAACCTGGAGGCCTTTGTTCCGGCTGTGGCTCGGGGCGAGTGGAACCCGAAAAAGGGTGCGTGAGGAGAGATCCGAGATGAGACCGTTCAAACTGGGTTTGGCAGTTGTTATCGTAGCGGGACTGTTGGTCTATAACTTGAGACGCTCGGAGGAAATGACGGCTTTGGAGGAGGAACCCGGGAGTGCAGAGGTGGCACAGGTGGAGATGGTCCCGGTCCCCGAGGGTTACGAGCAGCTTCTCGGGTCGGGTAACGGCCGCTACGACAAGAGTGGCTGGAATCACTATGGGCCGGGCTACTTCGAGCTGGATCCGGCTACTGGCATCCTCACTGCACACGGTGGCATGGGTCTCTTCTGGTACAGTGTGAAGGAGTTCTCGGATTTCGTCCTGGAAGTGGAATTCAGGTGCACCGATGCCGAGACCAACTCCGGTGTGTTTGTCCGTGTGCCAGGGGTGCCCACCAATAACGACTATATCTACCACTCCTTCGAGATCCAGATCTACGATGCGGGCGAGGGCATTCACCTCACTGGGGCGGCCTACGATGCGGAAGCTCCGACTCACCTGGCCTCCAATCCGCCAGGGGAGTGGAACCACTTCAAGATCACCTTCGTGGGAAGCCGGCTCCAGGTCGAGCTCAACGGGGAGCCGATCCTGGATTGGCAGGCCGAAGGCCGCGGGAAGGTGGAGGACTTCGCCCCCAGCGGATACATCGGGCTCCAGAACCATGACGATCAGAGCCCGGTGTATTTCAGGAATATCTTCCTGAAAGAGCTGGATTGAGGCCGTCATGTTGAGACGGGCGGTGCTCAAGATCATCCATACGCTTGCCACCAACGTTTTCACGCTCCTCGAGGTCCTGGGAATTCCGCGCGTTCCCGGCGGAGGACGTGGGGAAGGGGAGGGGGTGGGATGAGCGGTCCAGTCGACTTCACCGAAAAAATCACCCTGGGGCGCACCGGGATTCAGACCTCCCGCCTGGGGATCGGCTCGTCCTACGGGGTGTCCAGGGAAGCCTGTCTGGAAGCGTTCGAGGCTGGCGTGAATTACTTCTTCTGGGGATCGACGCGAACCGCGGGAATGGCCCTGGCCATTCGGGATCTGGCTCCCACCCATAGGGATGATCTCTGTATCGTCCTCCAGTGTTATGCCCGGCGCCCGTCTCTGGTGTCCAGAAGCATCCGAAAGGGCCTGGAAGCGTTACGCCTGGACTGTGTCGACGTTCTCCTCCTTGGCTGGCATGAGACGGCTCCAAAGGAGAAGGTCATGGACGCGGTTGAGGAGGAGAGGAGGAGGGGGACCTTCAATCACCTGGCCATCTCCGGCCACCAACGCCCCCTCTTCGTGGACTTCATGGAGGACGGCCGTTACGACGTTTTCCACGTGCGCTACAACGCGGCTCATACCGGGGCGGAAGAGGACCTTTTTCCCCATCTGCCGCATGGAGCTGTAGCTGGGGAGGGTGAAGGAGGGAAAGGAGCGGTCGGCCCCGGCATTGTGGCCTTTACCGTGCTCCGATGGGGTGACCTCCTAAGCCCCAAAAAGATGCCAGCGGGAGAAGCCCCTCTGACTCCTGCCGAATGCTATCGGTTTGCCCTATCCAACCCTCACGTCCACGTGGCCATCACCGGCCCCAAGAACGATGAGGAGATGCGGCACACTCTGGGTGTGTTGGAAGCGGGTCCGCTGGATGGGGACGAGATGGCCCGTGTGAGAGCCATCGGAGACCACGTTTACAGGCAGAAGTCCTTGGCGGATTGGTTCAGATAGGCCGATTGCCTGATGCACCGAGGGTGATCGGACGTAAAGGAAAGGCCCAGGGATCGGTGCTAGAAGGAGCCGATCAGCGACCGGGGGCCGATTCGCCGGACGGCGGTGGAGGTCTCCATGGCCCCCAAAGGTCCGTTTCCGGGTAGAAAGCCTGCCAGGCACCCCAAAAAGCCACAAACGCTTCTCCGGCCGGCTCGAGGTGCGAGCCTGCAAAAGGTCCCGAGGCGGCGTGACCATCCACCGTCCAAAGGGAGCCGGTTTCCAGGTCCTCGATCCCCATTTCGGTTACCTGGAAGGTCAACTCCTCTTCTCCTACCTGGGTTCGATAGGCCGCAGCGGACTGCCTGGACCGGTCCCAAAACACCACCGCAGGGATCCGGTCCCAGCCCACGGTCTGGGGGATGGTAACCCATTCCCCTTTGTTTGCCAGAAATCCGAAGGGGAAGGCGATGGCCTCGCCTTCGGGAGCCCGAAGCCCCAGGACCCGTTCCTTTGGATGTATCCTCAGGTCCGGGGGAGGCATGGGAAACCCGAAGGATTCTCTTGTCTCGTAGTTCCCGTAGGGATACCGATCATATCCCCCGCCCAAACCGATTTCCCCGAGGACATGAGTATCGGGGTGGAGGCTCAGCCATCCTGCCCAAGTCATCTCAATGGAGGGGTAGAGAGGAAGACGGGTTCCCGTTTCAGGGCCACACCGGCTTTCAGCCAGCATCTGGGGCCAGAGAGAAACCTCACTTTGCCTGTCGTACATGATCAGATTGCTCTTATACAACAACCCCGACACGCCGAACTCGGCTCCGCCCACTGGCGCCCGATCGAAGACCATGCTGCTCCCCGTCAGAGGGCAGTAGGTGACAGCCAGATCGACAGCCCCCTCCGGGCCGGGCACCGTTACGTTGGCAATCTCGTGAAACCAGAGAATCCTGTGGGGCACGGCATAGGCAGTGCCATTGACGACGTATCCCATCACCCTGTCGTCGGGCTTAAGGAACTGTTGGAGGTCTGGGTGATCCCCCGGCAGGAATTCAGGTTGGGTCAGGGCCGGGATGCCATCAACGACTACACCGGTGCTGGAGAAGAACTCTGCATCCAATAGACAGGAACCGGCCTGTGCCGGGCCGTCCTCCTGATCGACCGTTCGGGCCAATGGCTCGTCGCTGCAGGATGCGAGTAGCAGGGCCGGTACCAAGGCGGCCACGGGCCAGGCCCTTCGCGGGGGTGGGGGATAGCTCTCGCACATGCCCTCAGAATCCCTCGACCATCCTCCGGGTTCCCGACAGGTCCGTCCGCCCGTGGGGAACCTGTCCTCGCCGTTGGGGATTAGCCACTCATGCGTATCCTCTCCATCATCTCTATGGCTGCGGCCGTTACGGCCTGCTCTGACGACAACGGTCTGTTTTCATCGGCAGCCCCGGAAGATCGCGTAGGAAGCTGCAGCCTGAACGTCCCGGGGCTTCACGATACCGGTGTGCCTCGCGACGGCATCCCGGCTCTCTCCGACCCTGACCTTGTCCCGGCAGACGATGCCCGGGCTGTTTATCTTCGGGATCACGATCGAGTGATTGGGATCGAGGTCGCTGGGGAGTACATCGCCATTCCCCACAACATCCTCTGGTGGCATGAAATCGTAAACTTCAACTCACTCCACACCCCCCTTGCGGTCACGTATTGCCCTCTGACAGGGTCGAGCCTGGCCTTTGATCGGATGCCGGCTGGAGGGGCTGAGCTTGGAGTGTCTGGTTTGCTGCTGGACAACAACCTGGTCATGTACGACAGGGCTTCCCGCGAGACGGAAGTTTCCTTCTGGCCTCAGATGTTGGGTCAGGCTAAATGCGGGTCCCAGAACGGAACGGTCCTGGTCCGGTATCCTGCCGTCGAAATGCGTTGGGACGCCTGGCTTGCTCTGCATCCTGATACGCGGGTGGTTGGCGACGAAACCGGGTATTTGCGGGGGTACCGGCAGAATCCCTACGGGGTGTACGAAGCTCTGGACAACCCCGAGACGCTCTACCCCCAAGGGGATCTCGACATCCGACGCCAGCCCAAAGAGCGGGTGTTGGGAATTCCTGGGCAGGACGGAACCGGCATCGCCTTTCCCTTCCTGGCCCTTGATCTGAACGGTCCCCGAAACGTCGTTCATGAGATCGCCGACGGCGAACCCGTCGTCGTGTTCTGGGACAGGAAAGCAAAAGGTGCCATTGCCTTCCGGCCCATGGTGGGCGGCGAGGCGTTGACCTTTACGCTTCAGGATGGGCGATTCGTGGATGCCCAGACCGGGAGTGAGTGGAGTTTCGACGGGATGGCCATTTCCGGACCCATGGAGGGCGAATGGCTACCCAAGGTTCCCCAAGCCTATGTCGCCTTCTGGTTCGCCTGGGCGAACTTCTTCCCCAGGACCAGTCTCTGGTTGCCCTGACCCCGGCCGGTTGCCCTGGCCGCGATCCGCCCTTTGCTGCCGTCGGCGGGTTTCCCCCCTCCCAGACAACTCTTTCCTGATTCGAAGCGTCCTAATATCTGTCAGGTGACAGATATTGGTTGGGAGCCGGCCCACGAGCGCTTTCGTGCTCGAACCGAACAGGAACACCATGGACCACGACCAGCACCTTCCCTTGGCCCCACGAGATTTGATGGTGTTGTCCGTTCTCGCGGAGGGCCCCCTCCACGGCTACGGGATCATCAAAGCCGTCGAGCTCCGTTCCCAATCAGGGGTTTTCCTTGACCCGGCCAACCTTTACCGGGTCCTGAGGCGGATGCGGAAGGTGGGGTGGATCAGGGAGGCCGGTTCCGAAACACGCCGGAAAACCTACGGGATTACGCCATTCGGCAGGTCGTTGTTGGCTTCCGAGTTGGCCCGCCTCGACCGGCTCCTGCAGTACGCACGACCGGCCCTGGCCGATGGCCCCCCTTCTTCAGAGTCCGGGAAGAGGGGATAGACCGTGTCGGACCACCCACGTCTCGCGCCCATCCTGTATCGCAGGGCCCTTCGGATCCTTCCGCCACCGATCTACGCCGAAGACGGCGAGGAGATGGCAGGAGTGTTCGCGGACCTCTGGAGGGAATCCCGAGGGTTGGGTCCGAGGGCCGGAGTGGTTTTTCGCACATTCGGGCGGCTCCCTTGGGTTGCTGCAGTGGAATGGATGGAATTCCTGGGGCTGATCCGTGCCCCCGGATCAGATCCTACACAAAGGAGGTGGGGGATGTCGGCATGGGGAACGAACCTTCGGCTGGCTCTCCGGACCCTTCGGAAGGCACCGGCGTTCACTCTCACCACGGTAATCCTCCTGGGACTCGGCGTGGGATCGGTCACCACCATTTTCACGGTGGTGGACCACGTGATCCTCCGACCGCTCCCCTACCCCGCCGCCGACCGCCTCTTCTTCGTCGAGAACGGCTCCCACCCCGGAATCGTGTTCAGGGATTTTCAGACTCTGAGCTCGGTGGAGTTGTGGGGTGCAACCTTCGCCGAGACGGCCACCCTGGTGGGAGAAGGAGACCCCCTACGGGTCATCCAGACCCAGGTTTCCCAGGACTTCTTCTCCCTCTTCGGCGCCAGGCCCTCGCTGGGTAGGCTCCTGGTGGAGGATGACTTTGCCGCTGCCAACGTGGCGGTCCTCAGCCACGGGGCCTGGCAGCGGATCTTCGGCTCCGACCCGAATGTCATCGACCGAACCATTCGGGTGGACGGTAAGCCCGTGACCGTTGTGGGCGTTCTTGACCAGGCATATCCCATTCCGGCAGCGGACATCGACGGAGGAGCAGCGTCCGATCTCTGGCGGCCGCTGGATTGGAACAACGAAATACTGAGCGAGATCGATTACTACGTGCTCTCGGTGGCCGGTCGGGTGGCGCCGGGGGCGTCTCTGGCCGACGTCGAGACCGAGTTGGAGCGCCTGGCGGTGGACCTCGGTGAACGCTTCCCAGAGAAACGCCTGGATCGGGACGGGGAACCGCAGCTTACGCCGCCAGCCGCCCTCCAGGAGGTCACCACCCGGCGGGTTCGCCTGGGCCTCGGTCTGCTTTTGGGCGCAGTTGGGCTCCTCCTTCTGGTAGCGTGCATGAACGTCGCACACCTCTTTCTGGCCAGGGGATTGGGGCGGATCAGGGACATGGCGGTGCGACGGGCTCTTGGTGCCGGGACCGGGAGCCTGGTCCAGCAGCTGCTGGCGGAGAACGTCCTCCTGGGATTGGGCGGAGGTCTCCTCGGCCTTGGCCTGGCGAGCCTGGGCCTCCGGTCATTCCTGAGCCTGAATCCCGGAGCGCTCCCGGGCGGCGCTGACGTGGGCTTGGATCTGCGGATCCTGACCTTTGCCGCTTTCTTGTCTGGGGGGACGGTCCTGCTGTTCGGCCTCTTGCCTGCGCTCCGATGTATGGGCCGGGACCTCACGAACGATCTGAAGGGAACGACCAGGGGGTCCACGTCCGGGAAGGGGCTCTCTCGCATGAGGAGTATGCTGGTCGTTGCCGAGGTAGCGCTTTCCCTGGTTCTGGTGGCAGAGGCCGGGCTCCTTCTCCGGAGTTTTATGAGGGTGCAGGCCCTGGATCCAGGCTTCTTGGCGGAGGACCTCTGGACGATACCCCTTACCCCCTCGGCCATCGAGACTCCAGAAGAGTATGTGCTTGCCATGAACGAGGTGGAGGCTACCCTGGCCAAGGTTCCGGGCGTGGAGGGTGCGGCTTATAGCCTGACCCTTCCGTTCGAGTTTACCGGGACGGGTCGGTGCTGCTGGATCAACAGTGACCTGAGAGCTGAGGGCAAGCCCAGGGACGGACTCAGACTTCTCCTCCAACCGGTTTCGGAAGGGTACTTCGAGACCCTGGGCATCCCCATGGAGGCGGGGGGCGTCTGGTCCGAAGCCGAGGCCACCGGCGAACCCTGGCCGGCGGTTCTCAGCGAGAACCTGGCCGTGGAAATCTTCGGCTCGGCCGGCGGAGCCGTGAACCAGATCTTGTCTGTCGGGAGCGACGACAAGCCCGTCATCGTTCGAGGTGTTGCCGGCGACTCCAAACATTTCGGACTGGATCAGGACGCCCCCACCTTCATCTATCTGCCCATGGAGAAACTCTCGTTCGCCATCCCAATGGCCCATATGGCCGTCAGGGCTCGGCCTGGGGCCTCACCCGGACTGCCGCGAGTTCTGAGAGAGGCCGTCTGGGAGGCGGCCCCGGCCATACCCGTGCCCACGGTTCGCCCGATGGACGATTGGATCGAGCAGTCCACGGCTGGCCGCCGGTTCGACGGGGTGCTCTTCGCGTCCTTTGGTGTTTTGGCCCTGATCCTTGCAGCGGCAGGCCTGTACGGGACGCTCCTGTATACCGTGGGACAGCGGCGTCGTGAACTGGGGGTCCGCATGGCTCTCGGGGCGGCCCGAACCCAGGTTCAGCGCCAGGTGGTATCCAGGGGACTGATCTTAGCCCTGTTCGGCTGTGGCGTCGGGTTGGCAGGTACCTGGGGCGTGGGTCGTTTCCTGGAAAGCAGGTTGTTTGGCTTGGATGCCAAGGACCCATCAACCCTGGCCGCAGCCGTGGCGGTGCTTCTGGCGGCATCCATATTCGCCAGTTGGTTCCCGGCGCGACGGGCTTCCCGATTGGATCCCATGGAGGTCCTTCGGGAGGAATAGGGCCCAAACTTGAGGATTCGCGTCGTCCTTTCCGCGGCCTCACCGACCGGAGACCTGGGATCGGGAAGGAAGACGCCGCGGGTCGCTTTGAGGCCGGCGGATAGGCTCCGCCGGCCTCTGCAGCTGACTCCCTGTTTTGATCGAGTCTGACCAGACCTTCTGGGGATTCCCTGGATTTCTAGGCCTGGGCCTTCAGCAGATCCCTGATCTCCGTCAGGAGTGTCTCTTCTGCTGTGGGCTCCGGCTCAGCCGGTGCCTCCTCAACTACCTCTTCTTCCCTCTTCATCCTGTTGAAACTCCGGACCACCATGAACACGGCGAACGCCACGATGATGAAGGAGATAAGGGCGTTGATGAACAGGCCGTAGTTGATGGTGACGGCGCCAGCCTCCTGGGCGGCGGCCAACGTGGTAAATGGAGCGCCGGCGGGGTTACCTAAGGTCAGGAAGAACTCCTTGAAGTCCACCCCACCTAGCATCATCCCGATGGGTGGCATGATAACGTCGTCCACGAGGGACTTGATGATGGTGCCGAAAGCCGCTCCGATGATGATACCCACCGCCATGTCGAGCATGTTGCCCTTCACGGCAAACTCCTTGAACTCCTTGAGCACGGTTCTCCTCCTTCACGGGGACGTGGTCTTCCGCCACAGGGGCGGTTTGGGTTTTTGCCAGAATGAGGACAACTTAAAGACAACTGGGCATTCCGAAAGTCACATGGAGGAGTTTTCACGGCCTATGCGCACAGCCCGAGGCCCAAGACGAGGATCATGCACGAGCTCCCGGTGACCAAGAGCATCCTCGGAATCGTACTCCGTCACGCCGAAGCTGAGGGCGTGGCGAAAGTCCTGGCCGTCGATCTTGCCATCGGGGCTCTCAGTGACCTCGAGGGCGAATGGCTTCAATCCTACTTCGATCATCTGAGCCGCGGTACGCTTGCCGAGGGAGCGCAGCTCCGGGTACACCGGTCGCCGCTGACCTTCCTCTGTGAACCGTGCTCAGGGGAGTACACGTCGACACGGGAGGAATTGGACAATGCCGCCTGTCCTCTCTGTGGCTCCCGGGACGGTTCCATTGTCGGCGGCACGGCCTATACGGTGGAAAGCATGGAGGCTCAGTGATGAGCGATGTCACCCTGATCAACATCAAGGAAGAGATCCTTGCCGAGAACAAGGAGTTAGCGGCTCAGCTCCGAGCGGGTCTCGACGACAAGGGCGTGTTCCTGGTCAACTTCATGTCATCACCCGGTTCGGGAAAAACCAGCCTCATCGTCCAAACGCTGGGTCACCTGCGAGACACCTACCGGATCGCTGTCATCGAGGGTGATGTGGACTCGGCGGTGGACGCGGAGCGGGTAGCGGGGGAAGGGGTTCCGGCGGTCCAGATCAAGACAGGTGGCTCTTGTCATCTGACGGCCGCCATGGTCGAAAAAGGTTTGGGAGCTCTTTCCCTGGGGACCCTGGACCTTCTCTTCCTGGAGAACATCGGGAACCTGATCTGCCCCGTGGGTTCGGACACCGGCGCTCACCTCAACGTCGCACTCTTGAGTGTTCCGGAGGGGGACGACAAGCCTCTGAAATACCCCAGAATCTTCCAGACTGCCGACGCCTTCGTCGTGAACAAGACGGACGTTATGGACCACTTCGATTTCGATCTGGAAACCTTCAAGGGGAGGATCAGGAGACTGAACCCGGACGCCCCAGTCTTCGAGGTTTCGTGCAAGACGGGCCAGGGGATCGATCTCTGGTGTGATTGGCTAGAGACGAGAGTCGAACGCCGCGGCGCCTGATCGTTCTCCCGTCAAATCTTCATCCCCAGAACCTTTTTTGCCGCGATTTTGGCCGTCCCCAGCGGACCGAACCGCTCCGCCACGATCTTCAAGTAAAGGGCATCCTGGGTCTTCGGAGGCGTTTTTGCCTCCGCCTTCTCATGGAGCTGAATAGCCCCCTCGGGGCAGGTCGAAATACACAGGCCGCAACCGATACAACGGAGAAGGTCTACCGAGGAGGGTCCATCCCCGTTACCGCGGATGGCCTCCATCTCGCAGCGATCGTGGCAGGTGCGGCATTCGGTACAGAGGTCCCCAGCGACCTCGGCATAATAGTTGGTATCAAAGTATTCGGACGGTCTCGGTAGCTTCTTCGCGGTGGCGAGTATCGCGCAGCAGCACCCGCAGCAACAGCATATGAAGTGGGGATCCTGAGTGTTCTGAGGTTGAACCACCATCCCTACCTCATTGGCCCGGTCCAGCATCTCCACCATCTCTTCCCTGGTGAGTTCCTTCCCCACGCCGGCCCCTACGGTTTCTTTGGCGAATCCGCCCATAACGAGGCAGGTCTCCCGAATGTCGGTTTGCTGGCAGGGGCTCTCCTCCAGATCCATTCCGGTCCGACACACGCACGGGATGACCGCAAACGGCCCCTGGGATTTCATGACCAGGTCCCTGGCCCCGTCGTGGGTACCGATGCGCCTCTCGGGTAGGACCTCCTCGTTGATGGGAATGGTCCTCATCTGGCCCGTCTTCTTGGTGAAGATGGCCTCGGCGAAACCCTCGTCCATATACTGACGAAAGTCTGCATGGTACTCTTTGGTGATGCGGCCCGCCTGAAACTCGAACATGCCGATGGCCAGCATCGCTTTTGAGTACGCCGGCTTTCCCTTGACCTGGGCTTTGATGATGGCGCCCTTCGCTGCGAGCCGTCGCAGACCCTTCTTCAGCTCATCGAATCCGATCCCGGCCTTCTTCGCCCGGGAGTAGATCTTCTCCACAGGCTCCGGGACGGCGCTCAGGTGAAGTGCCATCGCCGCCTCTTCCGGCGTGAAGAGGTACTCCAACAGCCGGAGCTCCACCCCCGATTCCGTAGCCGGGTAGCCGACGGGCATATTGTCGATGTGCTCTTGGAGCTGGCGGTAGACTATTTCGGTGGCCATGAGAGGCTTCCTCAATGAGAAGGGGTGGAATCTGGTTTCCACGATAGATTCGGGCAGCAGGGGGAGCAAGGAAATCAGAGGTAGGTTAGCTTTCCGGTCTTCGACAATCTGATCCCGAGCCTGTTATTGGAGGGAAACTCGAATGACCACCCGTGTGCTGACCTTTCTCCTTTGCTGGAATGTCTTTGGCCCCCAGAACAGCCAAGCCCAGACGCCCCTGGGATCCGGTGATGATCCGGCCAACCAGCTCGTTGATCCCGCCATGTTCTCCGCCATGGAATTCCGGCTCATTGGGCCTTTCCGGGGCGGACGGTCCACCGCTGTGACCGGTATCCCCGGGGAGCCTCTAACCTTTTTCCAGGGCACCACCGGTGGAGGCGTATGGAAGACCAAGGACGCTGGTGAGAGTTGGGAGAACATATCCGATGAATTCTTCGACGTCTCTTCCATAGGTGCCGTGGAGGTGGCTATGTCGGACCCCAATGTTGTTTATGTCGGCACCGGGTCGGCGGGGATCCGAGGGAACGTTCAAACCGGGCGGGGCGTCTATCGATCCACGGACGGTGGAGACAGTTGGGAATTCAAAGGGCTCCCTGACGCCGGACTCATCGGGCGAATCAGGATCCATTCTTCGAATCCCGAGCTGGTTTACGCAGCGGCGTTGGGGCACCCCTTCGGGAAGAACGACGAGCGGGGTGTTTTCCGATCCGGGGACGGTGGAGAAAGCTGGGAGAAGGTCCTCTTCGTAAACGACAGTGTTGGGGCGGTGGACCTGGCCATGAATCCCAAGAATCCAAGGATCCTTTACGCTGGGATGTGGCGGGCCGAGCGGAAGCCGTGGACCCTCATCGACGCTTCCGAGGATGGCGGGATCTACAAGACCACCGATGGTGGGGATAGCTGGAATAAGCTGGCTGGCGGACTACCTCAGGGACTCACCGGCCGAATCGGAATCACGGTGTCTCCAGCGAATCCGGACCGGGTATGGGCCATCGTCAATGCCCATGATCCGGATGGTGGCGTCTATCGGTCCGACGATGCAGGAGAGAGTTGGACCAGGGTGAACAGGGACCGGAAGCTTCGGCAGCGACACTGGTACTACTCCCACATCGT